>CANMEW010000006.1:7740-13973 GCA_947496905.1 Rickettsiales bacterium
CTAGAGCTGGTTGACATTGACTGTAGAGGCATCGAACTTAAAGCTAAGTAGCACTCCTCACATCTCAAGTTTTTAAAGTCCCAAAATTTTTAACATGTCAAAACAGGAAGAAATCATCGCAGAAAATTTAGCTGCAAGAGTTGCGCTTGGAACAGTTCCAAGTGCAAAAGAGGTAAAAATTATTTCTGACCACAGCCTCGTTGAAACCTTAAAAAGACTCACTGAAACCAACATTAGCCCGACTAACTTCAACTCTTTCCTACATAATTTGCACGCGGCAGAAAAACTTAAATCTGTTACGCAATCAATGTTCGAAAGAGATGGAAATGTAAAAGCTGCAGTCGGAATTGGATTCGACGTTGCTGCTGCTGCAATTGATCCAAGTGGCGCCTCAGCATTAAAATTAGCTGCAGACGTGACCGTACTTTTACTTCGCGCTGCCGCAGAAAAAGTAGAAAATCCGGCATTGAAACATACGATTTCCGCCCTTGCTGATGCCGGAAAATTAGCGGGTGTCGTTGCCACGCTTGCAAGTCAAAGCACTGGAATAGGAATTATTTCTGCAATCGGAAAAGAGTTGGCAGGAGAGTCGGCAGAAAAGTTGGTGGGGACTTTATTTGCGAAGGCCGTCAAAGAGCTTCCGGGAGAAATCGCCACAGCGACTCCAGATGAAATTAAAAATACACTCTCAACGCTAGCAAGCGAAGCTTCCTCAAAAGGTCAATTTAATCAAGCGCCTCATGACTCAAAAGGACGAAACTAACAAAATCATCTCACTCTCTCATTATAAAAATTCTCAAAAGACCAAAGCGGAGATTTCCAAAATGCTATTTTTTACCATTCTCATCGGAGCGGTTCTGGGGCTAATTTCATGGAAATTTTTTGTTGAAGATGTCGCCAATTTTGACGTAAAAATTCCAGAATCAGCCAATATTTCCTTCAGTCAGCAAGAGCCCATTGCCATGACCTCAATGCAAGTGGCAAACGAATTTGAGAAGGCTGAAGGCAAACCGATTCTACTCTACATCTACACAACTTGGTGTCCAACCTGCGTTAAAAATTTTCCAATCATTAATGAAATTTCCCGCGAATTTCAAAATACGGAGCTGCAAGTAATTGCTTTGGCAATCGACCGTAACCTAGACCCAGAAGACCTTCACAGCTATTTAGACAAATTTGGAAATCTGCATTTCCAGCCTCGCTACCTCGCCTTCAAAGAAGGATTTTTAGAATTTTTACAGAAGAAAAATATTCACTACACCAACCGCATCCCCTTCACCGTCTTGATCGCGCGCGATGGAAAAATAATCGCAAAATTCTCCGGATTGAAAAATAAAAATTACCTCCGCAACAAAATCATCAAAGAGCTATTCTAATGACAAACCCACTAGAAATAAAACTCTTCAACAGCCTCACTGGTAAAAAAGAAATCCTCTCAACCATTGAGCCTGAGCACCTCAAAATGTACGTTTGCGGTCCAACTGTTTACGATCGCCCCCATTTAGGGAATGCCCGCAGCATCGTGATTTACGATTTATTTTTCCGCTTTTTCCAAAAAGTTTTTCCGAGAGTTACTTACGTTCGAAACATCACCGACGTCGATGACAAAATTAACGCAGCAGCGAAGTCGCAAAATATTTCCATCCAAACTCTCACCGAAAAAATCATCGATTCATTCTACCAAGACACCGACTCGCTAAATGTTCTGCGCCCAACATTCGAGCCACGCGCTACCGCTCACATCGCCGAAATGATTTCCATGATTCAGCAATTAATCGCTGGCGGAAATGCCTACGAAAGCAATGGTCACGTGCTGTTTAACGTAAAGTCTTACAAAGACTACGGCGCGCTTTCAAACCGCCATTTGGATGAGATGATTGCCGGCTCGCGCATTGAAATTGCCTCTTACAAAAAAAATCCACTCGACTTCGTTTTGTGGAAGCCGGCTGATTCGGAAGATGATTCTTCAAGCATTTTTGAAAGCCCTTGGGGCAAGGGAAGACCGGGCTGGCACATTGAATGCTCGGCAATGAGCTCGAAATATTTGGGCGCCGATTTCGACATTCACGGCGGTGGCGCCGACCTACAATTCCCCCACCACGAAAATGAAATCGCGCAAAGCAGATGCGCCAATCCACATTCGCACTACGCACGCTTTTGGATTCACAATGGCTTCCTCACCGCAAATGGCGAAAAAATGAGCAAGTCGCTGAAAAATTTTATTACGGTGCGCGACCTGCTAGATCAAGGCGTCTCGCCAATTGCCATTCGCTTACTTTTGCTTTCAACCCACTACCGTAAACCTTTCGACTTCAACCAAAAAGCCTTGGATGACGCCAAAAAAACCGTCGAAAAATTTAATGCTGTAGTGACGGATGTCGTAAAAAAAACTGTCGATGGGAACTTGATGGCAAAAATTCTCGAATGCCTAGCGGACGACCTCAACATCTCGAAGGTAATTGCGCTACTACATGAAACGGCGAAGGAAATAAAAGGAGCCTCTGCAAAACCATCTTTTTCGGCAATTTTGTCGTCAGACCAATTTGCTCGCGAGCACGTACCAAGCACGTCGGAATTTGCAGAAATTTTAGATTTTTTGGGATTACTAGATTCTCGCGCAGCAGTGGCGGAGAAAGCTTCTGAGGCATCAAAGGATGAGACTTACATCAATTCGCAAATCGGGCTGCGCTTAAAATTTAAACAAGAAAAAAACTTCTCAAAAGCTGACGAGATCAGGCAAAATCTACTTTCTCAAGACATCGCAATCGAGGACATCGCTGGCGGCAAAACTGTTTGGAAAAAGAAGAGCTAAGGAACCTCTGAAATTACGTTGTGAGCATGGGCTGCTAGCCTATCAAGTAGTCGAACGTGGAGCAACGATCTCCGCTCATCAAAAAAATTTACGAAATTTTTTCCTCAACCAGCTTCACAAAATTTTCAATTCCGAACAAAGCAATGAAGGACCCCATGCGCGGCCCTTGCTCTTGTCCAAGTAAAATCTGGTACAAGGCCAAGAACCAGTCGCGCATCTTCTGTTCGTAGCCGTGATTTTTTCCGATTTGGAAAACTAAATTTTGCAACAAAGCGCCGTCGTGAGATTGCTCCACAGGAAATTTCTGCAGCTCAGCGCACAGTTCTTTCAGCGCCAATTTTTCTTCCTCTGTAGCCTCGCGGAATTTTTTGTTCTTCTTGATGAAATCATTGTAGTAGCTAATCGCGCAGCGCAGCATTTTTGCCAAAAGTGGCGAAGTGTCTTTCGTCAAACCTTCTTGGTACTTCGAAATAAACCCCCAAAGCACCGAGTCATTCTCTGGGTTGCAGGCCGATGCCAAATTCAGCAACAGCGAATAATTTAAATTAAAATTTATTGCCGGAATTTTTCCGCCATGGATGTGGAATGCCGGATTGTCTAGCTTCGCGAGCTCATCTTGCTTTTCGTAACCTTGCGCAAAAGTTAAATATTCATCCATCGCTTTCGGAATCACGTCAGAATAAAGACGTTTCGCCGTCTTCGGTTTTTGGTACATGAAAAGTGACATCGACTCAGCTGGGGCGTATTTCAGCCAGTCTTCTACAGAAATTCCATTTCCCTTCGATTTCGAAATTTTTTCTCCACTGTCGGACAAAAACATTTCGTAAGTAAAATTAACTGGCGGCTCCGCTCCCAAAATTTCGCAGACTCGGCGGTAAATCCTCTCGTTGGGCTGATGGTCTTTGCCGTAGATTTCGTAATCGACATCAAGTGAGTACCAGCGGGCGCCGAAATCAATTTTCCACTGCAATTTACAATTGCCGCCAGTGACCGGAACTTCCTTCTCCTTACCCTCGCCATCAAGGTAAATCACTGTTCCCTTCGCCTTGTTCACACCCTTCGCACCCTTGTCGATGACGATTCCAGATTCCAAATCAATCGGCATGAACGGGCTGTAAGTTTCTTGACGCTCGCCACCAAGCGTTGGCAGCATTAGCTCCATGAGCTCTTCGTATTTTTCCAAAACACGCAACATTGTGGAATCGAACGCTCCCGATTTGTATTTGTCGGTCGCGCTGATGAATTCGTAATCAAAACCAAAACCATCAAGAAAGCTACGCAGACGGGCATTCATGTGATGACCGTAAGATTCGTGCGTGTCAAATGGATCTGGAACAGAAGTGAGTGGGCGACCAAGATTCGCGCGCACCATCTCTTGCTGCGGCACGTTGTCTGGCACTTTGCGCAGACCGTCAATGTCGTCAGAAATGCAAAACATTTTCGTTGGGATTTCCGGCGCGATGCAGTGAAAAGCGTGACGGACAAAAGCTGTGCGCACTACTTCGCCAAAAGTTCCGATGTGCGGCAGACCGGACGGGCCGTAGCCTGTTTCAAAAAGCACGTAACCTTTGACCGGAACTTTCCCGCCAATTTTTTCCAAAATTCTGCGCGCCTCAATAAACGGCCATGCTTTCGATTCCAAGTAAGATTTTTGTGAGATTGTCATTGGAAGGATTTAATTACGTAAAAATGGTTCCAGAATTCTTTCGAAATCCTTCTTGGTGAGCTTGGTGTTTTTGTTGATGATGGTGACGACTAAATTTCCATCTCTGTCGATCACGTAGCTTCTGGGAATGGAGTTGAGATCTTCAAAACTTATTTCCTTCGCATCGTAAAACATCGAATTTGGGTAGGAGAGTAGCGCTGCAATTTTTGCAACTTTTTTGCGCCCTCTTTCGCGATCAATACTGACGCCAATAACCTCAAGACCTTGTGATTTGTGCTCCTTGTAGAGCTCATCCAAAATATTATTTTCCACGTCACATTCAGCGCACCAAGCCGCCCAGAAATTTACAATCACTACCTTTCCAAAATGCTCTTTGAGGTCAAAATTTTTACCGCTCAAAGTAGTGGTGACGAGAATTGGATCTTCTTTTACCTTTGTTTCTGCAAGCGCTGACGACACGATTGCGACAAGAGAAAAAACTAAAATTAGAAATTTTTTTTTCATTAGATTGGAAACTGTTGTACGTGAGCCCCACTAAAAATTGTACCCAAGAATCACCTTGTACAAATTTTGTGGAGCCAGCTGATTGCCATTCACATTGCGGTAAATTGGAAATTCAACATCGGCGTAAAGTTTAAATTCCTTAATCGTCATCTCAATTCCGGGGACAAAAAATGCCATGTCGTAGCCACTGTTTGAATTTCCTGAAGCATCAGCCCAGCCAGAATTTTTCCCCTTCTTTACGCCAGTAAATTGAAAAATCGGCGCCATTTTTTTTGCAAAACCAACTTTACCAAAATCGTAGTAGACTCCCGTTGCACCAGAAATTTCGTAACCTGGCGTGTAGCCTCGATGCCTTTTGAATGGCCGATCCCACGAGCTTTGCAGAAAATATCCCACCTTCCCTTCTTCGCCAAAAGTTCCCATGTGGTAAGCGCCAATAATTGAATCGGTGCTGCCAGTGCCAATTTGCGTGTTACGCGCAAAGCCTTTGTCACTGGTTGCGCCAGTTGGCAATTTCAAGCCGAAGATAATGCCGGTAGACATGTCGTCAGAAAAACCGGAATAGATTCCGTTGAGGCGGATGTCGCCAATGTCGCTGTACCTAGAGTGGTTGGTCACTTCCTCATTTTCATGATCCACGCTTTTTACGTAACGGGTGACGTAGGGAATGCGAATTGCTACGCCAAACTCGCGGCTGAACATGTATTGCATGCCGGCGGTCGTGGTTTGGGTTGCAATTTTTTGGTCGTGATTTTCTTCCGCAGATTTTTTTTCTTTGCGCCAGTTACGCGCTTGACTCATTTGGTCGTACTGCAGAAATGCGGTTCCACCTTCGCAATTTGGAATTAACGAACTGGTTCCAACATTCAAAACACCGCAAGAGCAAGCGCAGGCAAGAGACTCGCTGGAATAAAAAAATGGCGAAATGCTGGCTAGTAAAAAAAGCGCGACGAAGAAAAAGCTGAGGGATTTTTTGCGAATTTTAGCGAGAAATTTTTTCCAATTACTTGGAATTATTTTGGTGTTTTTTTGCTGCATGATTTTGGCGTGTTTTTTGAATTTTCGCCGGCGCGGAGAAAATTGGACTTTTTGCTCGATGCCCTAAATTCAAGGCTTTGCAGAGTTTGATTTGTAAAAAATGGAATTAGTAATTTTTTAAAAAACTGCCTTGAACGCATGTGGCTCTAGGCGAGTGGCCTTAGAACAGCCCTAGGCGCGGATCAAGACACCGTTAGTTAATTATTTTTTTCC
>CANMEW010000006.1:13983-23478 GCA_947496905.1 Rickettsiales bacterium
ATTTTTTTACAAAATTTTTTGAGGTATGAAAAATACATCGGCAAAATTTTGTAAAAAAATCGCTAAAAATTAACAAAAAATGACGGAAAAAAATAATTAACTAACGGTGTCTAGTAAAATTTCCGCCAATTTTTTAATCTGATTTTTTGTGTGATTCGCTGAAAAAGTAATGCGCAATCTTGCCTTTCCAGCTTCTACCGTTGGCGGACGAATTGCTGAAATTAAAAATCCCTCCTCCGCAACTTTTGCCGCCACCTCAAGCGCCTTTTTACTCCCCTCTACACCAAAGTCCTTTAGACTCTGGTGTATTTTTTTATTTTTACGCCGCATGGACGGCGCCCCACATTGTGGAGAGTCCCCTACGCCAGAACTGAGAAGTTCAGGTTTTAAGTAGCTCTGGCATAGAATAATCACCACGATTGCCGATTGCGGCTTTTTCATTCCCATTAAATCGCAAAAATATTCGGCATTTTTTAGAACTTTTTCTCCCAATTTTTTTTGCTGAATAATTTTTAGAGATGCGAGTGAAGCAGCGAGAATAGCGGGCGGAAGAGCAGTGGAGTAAATTGCTGAGCGAGCGAAATTGCGCAGGTAGTCAATTAGAATTTTCTCGCCCGCAATGTAGCCACCAAGAGAGCCAAAGGCTTTGGAAAAAGTGCCAAATTGCAGGTGGCTTTGCTCTGAAAAATTATTTGTAAAAGTAACCCCGTGGGCATCGTCAGACAAAAGCAGACAATCAAATTTTCCTGCGAGTGCTTGTAATTTTTCTACTTCACCAAGATCGCCATCCATTGAGAATACTGTCTCGGTGATGATTAGGCATTTTTTAAATTTGCTGCGATTTTGCGTGAGAATTTCTTCAGCGTGGTTGAGGTCATTATGTTGGAAACGCATCAGGCGCGCGCCGGAGAGCTTTGATCCGTCAATCAAACTGGCGTGAATTAGGCGGTCGGCAAGGATTAAATCTCCCTCCCCTGCCAATGCTGGAATGGCACCAATTGCGGAGGCGTAGCCGGAAGAAAAAATAATTGCGTCACTACATTTTTTAAATTTCGCGACCGCTTTTTCTAATTTTCTGTAGAGTGAATTATTTCCGGTGACGTAGCGCGAGGCGCGTGCACCAACGCCGTATTTTTCAATTGCAGCAATTGCAGCTTTTTTTACAGACAGGTTTTGCGAGAGACCGAAATAGTCGTTGCAGCAGAAGGAGATGTGTTTTTTTGATCCTCGAGAAACCTCAACCGCCGCTGTGGCGTTTGATTCCACGAGCCTGCGGTAGAGATTTTTTTCTTTCAGATTTTGGAGGGATGTGGAGTAGAAATTTTTCACCTTCTCCTATTTTTTAGGTGACGCTTTTGGAGGCGGATGATTGTTGGAGTCAACTTTAGCTTTCGCGCCAGAATGTCTGTCGACCTTACCATGTGCATCTCCCGTGTCTTTACTCTTTCTGTGTAAGCCTTCGTGATGAGGTTTTGCTTGCTCTGGAGCGGCAGTTTTTTTCGAACCACCTCCACCTGCAGAACTTTTTTTAGCACCACCGCCTTTTGGCTGATTACCGTAACCAGAAGATTTAACCGGTTTTTTAGCGCCACCACTTCCCTTACTACCTTGAGCCGCAGGTGCGGATGGCGTAGCTGCAGCAGCTGGAGCGGAAGATGCTGAGCTACCACTTTGTGCGCTTGCTGCTGGAGGTGGTGGAGATTGTGGCGGAGGAGTTGGCTCTGAAGCTGGAGTAGGGGCTGGTTCCGAAGCGGAATCCGCAACTTTTGCACTTTCACCAGCAGATGATGAGTCACTTGCTGCCGCTGGTGGAGCAGAATCTGTTGGAGAAGTAGAAGCTGACTCAGATTTTTGTTCCGCTGGAGGTTGAGTAGAAGAGCTTACAGCGCCTTGATCTGGAGAGTCACCACCAGAATCGCTTGCTGGAGGTGGAGCTGGTTGTTCTGTAGCAGCATTATTTCCTTCTGCGGCTTTCGCACCTTCGCCAGATGAGTCACTTGCCGCAGGATCTTCTGCTTTTGGAGCCTCTGCTGCTGGAGTAGGAGCTTGTTCTGACGCAGCTTTTTCACCACCGCCTTCACTTCCACCACCTTTTGCGCCATCAGCTTTAGCATTGCCTTCAGGATTCGCTGAAGGTGGAGGAGTAGAAGCTGACTCAGCTTTTTGTTCCGCTGGAGGAGTAGAAGCTGACTCAGCTTTTTGTTCCGCTGGAGGAGTAGAAGCTGATTCAGCTTTGCCATCACCGCCTTCACTTCCACCACCAGACGAGCCACTTGCCGCAGGATCTTTTGCGCCATCAGCTGTAGACTTGTCTTCCGGATTAGTTTTTGCACCATCGGCTGTAGCATTGCCTTCAGGATTTTTTGCACCATCACCTTTTGCACCTTCTCCATCTTTTGTCACCGCTTCCGCACCTTTTGCATCTTGATCACTTTTAGCTACTGCATCTCCACCTTTTGCATCTTGATCACTTTTAGCTACTGCATCTCCACCTTTTACTTCTTGATCACTTTTAGCTACTGCATCTCCACCTTTTGCCTCTTGCGCACCTTCCACAGACTTTCCTTGATCGCCAAGTTTTCTAGCAATCTCACCACCTTTCCTCGCCACAGCTCCTGTAGCCTTTCTAGTCGCACCCATACCGCGTTTTTGCATTGTTTGAAGAGCGCCTCCAACTTTTTTCATCATGCCGGAAGCGGAAGCGCCAGACCAGTTGGAATCAAGGTCACTACCAACAAGCTTTCCTGCAACTGAGGAGATTTTTTCCAAGAAAGCCATGAAGATGAACAGCATGAATGCTGCCTTAATGATTGTGTTCAGCTTTGTCGCATTAAGGCCGGTAATCATTGGGATGCCAATTCCCAAAGTTTTCAAACCGCTATATTGGCTGAGATTGTCAGTGCCGACAAAAATGCAGTAGATACTTGTGTCTGCCGCAGCGCCAGCGCAGTTAATTGCTTTTGGACCGCGCTGCCCATCTCCACTGAAAGTGGCATCAGGGCCAATGATGGCGGCATCAAGCAAGGAAATTAAAACAGCGAGGTAGGCAAAGAGGATCATCGGCTGAAGAGTGACTCCGAGCAATTTTTTCCACCACTGCTGGAAGATGCCCTTGGTTCTCTCAAACATCGAAAGCGTGATGGTAATTGGCGAGACGTACATCAACAGCACCATCGCCGTGATGCACATCAAGAAAATGTGCATTGCTCGAACCGCAATTGCGATTAGGCAGAAGGCAAAGAAGAAGGTTGCGACAAAGAAAATAATTCCGAGACCACCGGTGAAAAATCCACCCAGAATTAGCATGACTAAATTTGGCACTGAGACACTCGGACCAAAACCCAATGCGAGAGCAATTTTACAATCAAGCGTATCCCAGATTCTGAGATATTCTTTGCCTGGAGGATAGGCTAGTTTGTCTTCGCTGTATTTCGTGTCTTCACTTGGATCGGCGTAGTTGAATCGTGGAAATTGGCAGCCGTCTAATTTGTTTGCGGGAGCAGATTCATCAACCTTGAACGCCATGTCGGCAAGAAGACCAGAACTGTCCATCACACCTTTCATGAAGCCAGATTGCCAGCCATCTCCCGCCGCAAAATACATCACTAAAGCAACTTTGAGAATGTAGCTCATCAGCACTTTTTTACTGAGGTAAGTGCTGTTCACGGCAAATAAAATAGAGATGCCGATACCAATCACGGAGAATGTCAGAGCCACCTTGATGACGGTCTGCAAACTGTCCTGAACCTTTAAAAAGAATGATTTTGTTTTTAGATCTTCGCCTTTTTTGTAGTCGTAATTGCCACTCGCGCAAACCCCATCCTTCGTCGCCACCTCTTTTGGATCAGTACATCTGGTGTCTCCCGCCTTGTTCAAAAACACATTCTCCATTGTTTCTTTGAAGCACTGCACCATTGGAGCAGAGAAGCCTTTCATGGAAACAGGAATTAAATCAGAATTGTAGCCGTAAACATTTTGGGAATCGCCCTTCATGTTGCGACAAGTGGCGGAAATAAAATCGCCATCAAAATCATCGCCTGTGCGGACGTAAGGCTGAATTGGGATTTTACTGCAATGATTCATGAATTGGCAGGTGGGCGTGACCTCTTCTGTTCCGCCACCAAGTGGATGATTGTAAGGACAAACCGAAAAGGTTTTAGCGCAGATGTGGTTTGGCTGCCTCCTGCTTTCGTAAATGTCGAAAGTGACATTTTGCAAACTGCACAATTCTCCCATTTTGCAGAACTTGTAATCGTAGTCGCTTAAAGTGCCACCCAGCCCTTTTTTACTCTCAATGCAAATGGTGTTTTGACTTCTTGCTTTGCAGCAAGCGTAAGCAACCGCTTCTTCGGCGGTGTGATTTTCTGTTAAAAACCTACCGCAAGCATAAACCGGCGCAACTCCAGGCCCCGTCATGTAGTAGCGTTGCTTGCCGGAAGAATCGTAACCAAGATATTTGCTAAAATTCGGCGGATTGTCGCAAGCGCCATCCCCATTATCCACATACTCCCGACCACCGTAAATAAATTCTCGGTACCCTTGGTTTGTGATTAGCTTAGAACCAGTTCCCTTAGCGCCATATGTCGCTTCCAGATATCTGCGGTAGGCTCCGGAGACTTTTTTTGAAACGATTTCCGTTGTGCCATCAGCCTTAGTTGCCTCCTGAATATTCCACTCATTCCAATCGTGACCACAGACCCTTCCGCTTTCGTAAGCTATTCGAGCAACATCCCAAATTACCGCCAGTGCCGCAACGGCAACACCATGTGCAACGACATAACCAGCAACCCCAATACAACATCTCGTCGTGTCAGCGGTTGCGATTGTACACAATGGTGGCTTTGAAGCGCAGGTTGCAGTTGTCAGTACTGTTCTAGCAACACATTTTGCACCCAACTTTACTATACTAACTGTACTGGATGGCCCTGGAACCGATGGAGGAGTCACAGTCGTTGCAGCATCCGCCAGCGTTTCCGTAGTATCAATGGCGACGGCATCAACATTTACTGGCGTAGGTTTACAAGCAACTTTCTTAACAGCAATTTCGGTCGCTTTCATTGCAATACCAACTGCGCTAATGTAGGCGATG
Organism: Rickettsiales bacterium; assembly: GCA_947496905.1. GTDB lineage: Bacteria > Pseudomonadota > Alphaproteobacteria > Rickettsiales > UBA1997 > UBA2645. The sequence goes on from CANMEW010000006.1 coordinate 19,073, forward strand.
CAGGTTGGATTATTAGGATCCCAATACACGTCTTTAAGCTTAAGAAATGGATCGAAGTCAATTGTTCCTGTGTTACATCTGCCACCTTCCCACTTGCTACCATCCCTAATCCCCTCATGAGCAAAAGAACTCCGCGCGGAAAGAATGGTGGTGGCGACAAGAATGAGGAGGAAAAGGAGGGAGATTGGCGCTCGTGAGATTTTGATTAACCGCCAGTTAGTGAGCATCAAAGAGTTTGATTAGCCGATTAATTTCGTGATTGGAAATTTTAAAAGAAGTGCGATTGGCAATTAGGTGAGAGCTAACATCTAGAATTTTTTTTAACTCCAGCATGTGGTTTTCTGCGAGGGTTTTACCGCTGCTGACGAGATCAAGAATGAAGTCGCACAAATTTAACTTTGGAGCGATTTCAATTGCGCCATTGAGCTTGATGACCTCAGCCTGAATTCCAAATTGTGAAAAATAGCGACTGGCAACTGAAGTGTATTTGGTGGCGATGCGGATGTGACTGCTTTTGAGCAAGTCCAGTTCTGAAGATTTTTTTGCCGCAATCGACAGGCGACATTTTCCAATTCCCAAATCGAGTAATGAAAAAATTTCTGAGATTGCATTTTGAGGAGCAAATTCTTCCAAGACATCAGAGCCACAAATGCCGATGTCAGCGGCGCCAAACTTCACAAAAGTTGCTACGTCGAATGAGCGAACTTTGACGATTTCAAGATTTTTGCGATTGGTTTTAAAAACCAATTTACGCGAGGAATCATCGAAGAAATCTTTTTCTGGAATGATGTCAACCTTAGACAGCAAGGGGTTTAGCTCGTCCAAAATTCTTCCTTTTGGCACCGCCATTACAATTTTTTTCATTCGGATGCTGTTTAATTTAATGCGAACCTAGGGAACCTCTGAAAAACCTAGATTTTTTGAGAAATTTTTAGGCAACAAATTTTTGAGCAGGAAAGCGTACCTTGATGTACGTGCTCGCGAAAAAATTTGGTAACGAAAAAATTTCCGGAAAAGATGGTTTTTCAGAGGTTCCTTAGGAAACGATGCAGCACTCATTACTATTTTTCTTGCCAGCTACCGTTTTTGCAAATTGCACCTTAATTGCTTCTGCTGGCCTACCAATAATAACTTTTATTTTTCCTTCATCAATTTCTGCATTATCGAGATTTTCTTTACCGACATCATCGCTTTCATTATTTGGCAATGGCATAACAGCTTTATGAGGCACAGACTCTCTCCTGCAAATACTACTTTATTTCAAGGCTTCATCGATCAGAGCCTTCTGCTCCTTGGTATGGTAAGAGCCGTAACCGGTTGCAGGTGAGGCACAGGCAATTCTGCCAACATATTTTGGCGAATATTTGTGCTTTACTTCAACCAAAACTTCCTCGATGAGCTCTTCAACAAATTTCCACGCACCCATGTTTCGCGCCTCTTCTTGACACCAAATCACTTCTGCATTTTTGTATTTTTTAAGCTCACTTACGAGCTCTTCTTTTGGAAATGGGTAAAGTTGTTCTAAGCGAATTAGGACTAGATCGTTGATTTCTCTAGCTTCGCGCGCTTCGAATAAATCGTAATAAATTTTTCCAGAGCAAAGCACGACTTTGCGAACTTTTTCTGCAGCCGTGATTTTAGCTGTTTCAGCAATTAGAGGCCTAAAATTCGCATCGGAAAATTCTGCTAAAGTTGAAGTTGCCAATTTGTGACGAAGCAACGATTTCGGCGACATCACCACTAAAGGTTTGCGATCTTTTCCGTGAATTTGGCGACGCAGCGCATGGAAAAAATTTGCCGGATTAGTGATGTTGCAAACGCGGATGTTGTTGTCAGCACAGGCTTGTAAATAACGCTCTAAACGTGCCGAAGAATGTTCTGGACCTTGCCCTTCGTATCCATGTGGCAGAAGCATTACCAACCCAGATTTTCTTAACCATTTTACTTCTGACGAGGCAATGAATTGGTCAAAAATAACTTGAGCTCCATTGGCGAAATCGCCGAATTGAGCCTCCCAAATTGTTAGGCTATTTGGCAGCGCTAGTGAATAGCCATATTCAAATCCAAGCACACCGAATTCTGAAAGAATCGAGTCGTGAACTTCGTATTTTGCCTTCGCAGCAAATGGTGAAAAAATGTTGTAACGTGCGCCATTTGTGGCATCGTGCAAAATTGAGTGACGATGAGAGAAAGTGCCGCGACCAGAATCTTGCCCAGTAATTCGCACCGGAAATCCTTCATTTAAAAGCGAGGCAAAAGCCAAAGCCTCTCCACATCCCCAGTCAATTCCGGCACCATCCTCAACCGCTTGTTTCCTAGCTTCAAGCTGACGAGAAATTTTTGGATTAGCACTAAAATTGCTCGGAATTTCTGCGGTTTTGGCAATCAAATTTTTGAGAGTTTCTTGATCAATCGCAGTTTTTGGAATTGCGTTGTCTCCGTCTTTTACACCACTCCACTCCCCTTTCAACCAATCAGCTTCTGTCGGTTTGTAAGTAGAGGCCTTGTCAAATTCGGCAGACAATAATGCGTCAAAATCAGCGGCTAATTTTTGGTAGTCATTTTCTGAAATCGCTTTTTCAGCAATTAATTTTTGCGAATAAATTTTTTCTAAAGATGGGTGGTTTTTTATTTTAGAATACATCACCGGCTGGGTGTAGAGTGGCTCGTCGCCTTCATTATGACCGTATCTGCGGTAGCAGATGATGTCGAGCACAACGTCTTTCTTGAAGAGCTGACGGTAGCGCATGGCGATGTCGGAAACTTTTACCACCGCTTCAACATCGTCACCATTAACGTGGAAAATTGGCGCATCGATTGATTTTGCTAGGTCGGAAGCGTAGATAGTGCTGCGAGAATCAGACGGATTAGCAGTGAAACCGATTTGATTATTCACAATGATGTGCATCACGCCGCCAGTATTGTAGCCATCCACGCCATTCATCATCAAACCTTCAGCAACCGAACCTTGTCCGGCAAAAGCGGCATCACCGTGAATTAAAAGCGCCATTGCATGCGATCCGTCTGCGTCTTTGTAAAGGTCTTGAGTGGCGCGAATTCTGCCGGCAACAACAGTGTTTACGGCTTCCAAGTGAGAGGGGTTGAAGGCAAGTGAGAGATCGATTTTTTTTCCGGCAATTTCACGACTTGACGCGAAGCCCATGTGGTATTTTACGTCACCAGATTTTGTCACGCCTTCGGGAATTCCTGGAGTTCCTTGGAATTCTGAAATCATGCTGCGGTAAGCCTTTCCCATCACTCCAGTTAGAGTATTCAAGCGGCCTCTATGCGCCATGCCGATGATGATTTTTTTCACCCCACCTTTGGCAGCAACATCGATTATTTTTTCAACCGCATTGATTGATGCGTCCCCCCCTTCAACCGAAAATCTTTTTGCTCCAGGGAATCTTTTGTGAAGAAATTGCTCGAACCTCTCCGTCCTAATTACTTCCTTTAAAATTTTTATTTTTTCGTCTTTGGAAATGCTGTCAAAGGCCGCCATTTCTGTTTCGCCAGCAAGCCAAGTTTTTTGTGTGGAATCGGAAATGTAGTCAAATTCAGCGCCAATTTTATTGGCGTAAATAAGTTTGAGGTCAGCAATTACTTGTAAGAGAGGAAGTTTTTCGACACCAACAGCGCCAGCAATTTCAACTTGCTTTGCGAGGTCAGATTCAGTGATGCCGTGAGTTTTAAAATCTAGCTCAGGAACATTTTGTGGAGAGGTGAGACCAAGTGGATCAAGGTTTGCAGCAAGATGTCCGAATCTTTTGTAGGAAGAAATTAAATTGGCGACGCGGAGGTTTAAGACTTCTTCGCTAGTGGCTGGCGAGGTAATTTTTGTGTCTTTTTTTGTGACCTCTTTTGCAGCATTTGAGGAGATGTCAAAATCTTGCGAATCAATGATTTTCAGGCTACGCGCCGCCCATGACGGACCTTGGTAATCGGATGAAATTAATTTTATTTCATCTTGATTTGCGGTAAAAAATTCCGCCCAAGAAGCGTCAACCGAAGCGGGATTTTGTAAAAATTTTTGGTAAAGCTCGTTGATGAAAACGACATTGGTAACAAAGAAAGGGGAAGTCTGTTCCAGTTGCTTTGACATGATTGTATCGAATCTGATTCAACGCACCAAAATACCGAATTTTTTATCGGATTTGGTACGGGGTTTCCCACGAATGTGGATTGCTCCGAGTGCCGCGTACAAATAAATTTAGTTCCCCACGAATGTGGATTGCTCCGAGTGTCTCGTGCAAATAAAACGAAGTTTTTGGGGAAGTGAATGAGGTGGTAGCAATGTGAGCTGCCATTGGAAAGTTGGTAGCGGGAGAGGGAATCGAACCCCCGACACGCGGATTATGATCCCGCTGCTCTACCAACTGAGCTATCCCGCCAAAAAGAGTTGAAAG
>CANMEW010000007.1:0-10037 GCA_947496905.1 Rickettsiales bacterium
AGATTGACTAATTGCTGATGGCAAAAGGCCGCGCAACACTATTCAGGATATGATTCCTGTCGTGGTATTAGATTATGTAGAGGGGATTTTGTTTTTGAGGAGAAGGCTGCTTCGGAGCATCCATCTTTGCTCTTTTGTGTGAGCTTTACTGCTTCTGTGCGACTAGTCTTCTCGCGAAATTATTAAGTGAATTTCGCAAAGCCAACCAAGCGAGTGCAAGAAACTGCAAGCTACATGTTTTCAGAAATGTAGCTTACGGCATTACCAACATTGATAATTTTTTCCGCAGCTTCATCTGGAATTTCAATTCCAAACTCTTCTTCGAAAGCCATAACCAATTCTACTTGATCAAGACTGTCAGCACCTAAGTCATTTATAAAATTTGCTGTTTCGGTTACTTTAGAACCTTCTGCGCCAAGGTGGTTAATGATAATTTTTTTAACCCTGTCAAAAATCTCATTATTGCTGCTAGTCATAAAAAATAAAAAGAGTGGTTGATAACAAATTGAATGGAAGTGAGTGCTCACTTAAAAAATTAAATAATCTAAGTTTTATTTTAGCAATTTTTAAAATTAAGACTTGCTCAGATTTTAATGAATCTACTGTAACTCATTCGCCAAAAACGCGCTGATAAAATTCTTGCATTACCATCTTCTCATCATCAATCACCTTGTTGCCAAAGCTTAGAGTGAAGGCGGTTTTAACTGATCCAAAAATTTCAATATTTTTTCCCCAAGAAATCAAAGTACGTAGCGAAATTAAATTTGAGATATCGCCATTTTTAAAAGCTTCACGAGTCAAATTTCCTAAGCGCACCATCATTTTCGCAGTGCTCTGATGAAGTTTGGAATTGAGAAATGGAAGTTTTTTTAAGAGAATTGCCAACTCATGTTCTTCATCTAAATAATTCAGCGAAGCCACAATATTCCAGCGATCCATCTGCGCTTGGTTAATTAAATTTGTGCCGTGGTAAATCCCCAAATCATCTCCGGCGCCAAGAGTGTTGGATGTGGCAAACAGACGAAAATTTTTGTCTGGTGTAATGATTTCATTTTCCTCCAACAGAGCAAATTTTCCCTCCTCCTCGAGTAAGCGCTGAATCACGAATGACACATCGGTTCTGATCGCATCATATTCATCCAGCACTAGAGCTATTCCACCACGCAGCGCGAATGGGATGATCCCCTCTTTGAACTCAGTAATTTGCTTGTCATTTTTTAATTTGATCACGTCTTTTCCGACCAAATCTAAGCGCGTAATTTGTGAATCGAAATTAATGCGCAAGCATGGCCAGTTAAGGCGTGCAGCTACTTGCTCAATATGCGTGGATTTTCCGGTGCCATGCATTCCTTGCACCAGAACACGCTGATTAAAAGCAAAGCCAGCAAGAATCGCTAAAGTTGTTTTTGGATCAAAAAGATAGTTTTCGTCAATTGCTGGAACGTAGGGAGATGCCTCTTTGAAGGCGTAAACATCAAAATCGCAAGTCAGTCCAAAAATTTTTTTGCAGTCGATTTTTTTCATTTCGTACCAGAGCTACTTAAAACCGGAGCACTTCTTGCTCTGGTATGTGGGGTTCCCCGCGAACGCAGGGCGCGGCGAGTGCCGCGTAAAAAAAGTAAAATTTTACTTCTTCGGCTTGTGCGGTTTTTTGGAAAAAGTTTTTTCTTTTATTTCGGCAAAAGGGTTTTCGCTTTTGCGCAAAAGCAAGCGGATTGGTGTTAATTTTAAATCAAAATATTCGCGCAAGGAATTGATCAAATATTGATGGTAAGCGCCTTCCAAGGGTTTTATGTGATTGGTAAAAACGGCAAAAGTTGGTGGACGTTTTTTTACCTGAGTGGCATATTTCAACTTGATTGCCTTGCCTTTGTAAAGCTTCGGCGAGTGCGTTTGCTCCGCTATTTTCAACCAATCGTGAAGTTTGTTGGTCTGGATGTAAGTCTGCCACTGCTCGTAAGTTTGCAGTGCGAATTCCAAAGTTTTGTCAACATTGTAGCCAGTTTTGGAGGAGAGGCCAATGATTGGCGTGCCTTCAATGCCCGGCAAAGAAGCCAACACATCCTTCCTTAATTCACGTAGAAATTTTTCTTTGTCACCTTTGACGGAATCAATTTTATTGATGCCGAAAATCAGTCCGCGCCCTTCACGCAAAACTTCTCCGGCTAAAGCTTTATCTTGATGATCGAGTGGTGAATTAGCGTCGATTAACAAAATTACAACCTGAGCAAACCTGATGGCTCTAAAGCTGTCGAGGGCGGAGAGTTTTTCTAATTTTTGAGTGATGGTAGCTTTTTTTCTGATTCCGGCAGTGTCGATGAAACGAATTTTTTTCCCAAAAACTTCATGATCAATCGCAATTGCGTCACGTGTAATGCCAGCTTCAGGGCCAACAATCATGCGGTCTTGTCCAAGAATTTTATTGAGAAAAGTTGATTTGCCGGCATTCGGCCTTCCTACAATTGCGATCTGTAACAAGGATTTTTCATCCTCATCCTTGACGCTAAACTCCGAAAAATTTTTCTCGTAACGCTCAATTTCTGGCGCAATTTTTTCGTATAATTCTCCAAAACCTAACTTGTGTTCAGCCGAGATTCCAAGCGGCTTACCGAAGCCAAGTTTGTAATATTCTTTCTCGAAAATTGCCTCGTTTAAATTCTCGCATTTATTGGCCAGTAGAATGGTTCTTTTATCCAATTTTCTGAGCCAATTTGCGAAGTGAACATCTTGATTGGTTACGCCTGCCTTCACGTCCAAAACAAATAAACAAAGATCAGCATCGGCAACCGCCACTTCAGTTTGCTCGAGCATTCTTTTTTCCAAAGATTTTTCGTTGATCCGACTTTCCAGCCCAGCGGTGTCAATCGCCATAAACTCAATTGGACCAAGCTTCGCTGGCGCTTCTTTGCGATCGCGCGTAACTCCGGGAGTGTCATCGGTAATGGCAAAACTTTTACCAACCAATTTGTTGAAGAGCGTTGATTTCCCAACATTTGGTCGTCCGATGATTGCGATTTTGAACATGAAAATTTTTAAGAATTTGTCGCGCGAGCTCTGAAAATTTCGCGAGTTTTAATCGCTTTAGCGAAGCGTGAAGCGGCGAAAAGATAGCTGTAGATGAATCCATCAAAACCATAGATGGCGTAGCGCCGTACAAAATATGCTTTCAAAAAAGCCACCGTTGGGATGAAAAAAATTTTTAGAGCTGAAGGACATTTTCTTTTTTTGAAGGAGTCCTCAGCCTGCATTTGCGAGTAAGAGTTAATCTTCTCAATCCAATGTGAAAATGAGCGAAATGACTGATGGTAAATGATGTTGTTGAGCTGACCAATTTTGCAGACAGTTTCATCTTTTAGCTCAACGGAATCATGGATGGGGCTGTTTTTGAATCCGGAGCAATCCTTGTTGTAGAGGCGAAGTTGATTGTAGTAGTAGGCAAGTCTTTTTGGCTTTTTTTCGAAACGAAATTTATTGACGATTTTTACTCTAAATCCGGCGAAATTTTCGTAAGATTTTTCTCTAAAAATTTTCTGAATTTCATCGCTTAGCTCTGCAGAAATTTCTTCATCGGCATCGATGTTTAAAATCCATTTATTGCGACATTGGCTTTCGCCAAAAATCTTTTGCAGACCGTAACCCTGCCATTTATTAAACAACACTTTCGCACCAGCTTCTGCGGCTATTTTACAAGTGTCGTCATCACTTCCAGAATCGATCACCAAAATTTCGTCAGCAAATTTTTTGGCAGCAAAAATTACGTCAAAAATTCTGTCCGCTTCATTTTTTGTAATGATAAAAACTGAAATTTTTTCTTCTCGAATGTTATTTGTCATAAACCCGTTGATTTACTTGTAGTCGCAATACATTTTTTGAACATCTTTCCAGTCTCATTCGCAGTCAATCAATTCAAAATTTACCATGAAAAAAACATCTAAAAAAGGCATCGTAATTTCTGTCTCTATCCTTTTGCTTATTGGCTTCTCGGCTTTAGTAGTTCACAATTACAAAACCAAAACTTCCTTCAAATTTAACTCACAAAATGTTGAAGAAATTAAGCCAGAACAAAATTCACAAGATGCCGTTAGTGCCGCTGTAAATACTGATGCGGCCGCTCTGGAAGAGGCGCGCAAAAATAGCGATTTGTTAAAAATTTCACCTTCAGATTTCGTTCTCGGAGATAAAAAAGCGCCGGTGACAATCATTGAGTATGCCTCTCTTTCTTGCCCGCATTGCGCTTCTTTCGCCAAAGAGGCCTTCGAAAAATTAAAAAGCGAATATATCGATTCTGGGCAAGTGCAATTCGTTTTCCGCAATTTTCCACTCAACCAATCATCACTAACGGCAGCAATGTTTGCGCTTTGTCAGGCCAGTGACAATAAGGCGGAATTGCCAGAAAAATATTTTTTCACCGTGAAGGCTTTGTTTAAAACTCAAGATTCTTGGGCCTTTGACGAGAAATATGCGGAGAAGTTGGAAGTGATTGCGAAGCTTGATGGCATGAGCTCTGAAAGATTTAACCAATGCATTAATGACAAAGCTCTACAAGAAAAAATTCTTGTCGCCAGAATGGATGTGGCCAAAACTTTGCAAATAAAATCTGCCCCATCTTTCTTCATAAATGGAGAAATTTCTGAAGGTTACGTTGACTATTTAACGATCAAAAAATTGATCGATAAAAAGCTCTCTGAAGTGAAAAAAAATAATTAGATTCAGTATTGGCGCGGTTTCGATGACATCTGTGCCCCATGGGGCACAATGTCATCTTTTTTTTGAAACTAATTTTGATTACTTTCGTACAATTTTTTCTCAGCAATTAATTCTAAAAGTCTGTAAGAAATTTGAGTGGTCGCAAGGACTGAACTAGAGTAATCTTGCTCGAATAAAAGAATTTGGTAAGTGCTTGTGCGCCCTTGCCGCAGAAGATTTCGCTCATTTTCCAATTTTAATTTTTGTGCCGACTCAATCGCCAAAGAAAGTTTCAAATTTTCTTTGTAGCTGTCCAAATTTTGCACTAGATTTTGCCAATCATTCTCCTCTTCAAAAGCCTTTTGACGGTAGTTCATTTTTGCTGCAGATGCGCTTTTTAGCGCTCCCAATCTAATGTCAGATTCAAGTCCAAAATTTAGCGGCATAGATAATCTCAATCCCACTAAGCCACTACGACCCTTCTCATCAAAGGAGCTGTAAAGAGCCTGCTGATTATTCCTTTCCAATTGGTTGACGGCGTAAGACCCATACAAATTTAGCGAAGGTTTATTATTCTCCTCCTCAACCTTAGCGGCAGCTACAGCGGCTTTCATACTGGCTTCTCCCGCCTTCACATCAAAACGATTTCCAGCTTTTACTTTCGGCACTAAAAAATTTTGCAATCTCGCCAAGTCAATCTCATCAAGCCTTTCCGCCACTTCGCTAGAATCTAAATAACGCTGCTTGTTGAAATTTCTGGCAGCAATTTTTTCGTCATTCTGCGCCTGCTTCACTAATAAATTTTTGGTTTCGACTAAAGCTTTAGCTTGAAGAACATCTCCTTTTTCGCCCAAATTCATTGCTTCTTTTTTGCTGACGTAACTCAAAATTTGCTCCGTTCTTTCAGCGGCATTTTTCTGAATAGCCAATATTTTTCTTGCCGCAACTAGTGCCCAGTAAGACTTTTCAGCCTCAACCAGCGATGAAACGGAAACTGCTTTGGCGATTAATTTTTGCGATTCATTGGCGAAGTAAGTGGCATCCTTTGTAGATTTAGTTGAGGCGCCAAGACGATTCTGCCAAAGTGGTAGTGACAGTTCAATGGTGGGAATGGTTTGATAATTTGATGAAACTAAGCTGGGGTTGGAATAGCTTGAAGTGTTTAGGCCCTTGTAAGTAGTGTGGTTGAGTGAGTAATAAAATTTTGTATTCAACCCAAAGTCAGAAGTTTTAGTGAATCCAACCTGATTATTTTGAGTGTAAGTTCTGCTGTAGCTAAATATTTGCAGCGCTTGATTTTGCTCGGTGAAACCGGTTTGAGTGTAGGCAAAAAGATTTACCGCCGTTACCAACTCAGCCTTTTTTTTAAGCAGATCGTAGGCTTCAGCATTTTGGTTCGCTGCCAAATATCCTAAATTTTGATTTTTTACCTGATCCAAAAATTCACTTAAAGTGAGAGCTGACGAATTTTTTGTGAAAAAAATCATCAACAGAAAAAAGACCGAAACAATTTTTAACATATTGATGAGATGGAAATAATTAAAATTTTTTCAGCGAAAATGGAGGAAATATTTCTGGAAAAGAAGTTGCCAGAGAGGCTTGCCGTCGCAGTTTCTGGTGGCTGCGATTCTCTCGCATTAACTTTTTTGCTGAAGGAGTTTTGCGTTGAAAGAAAAATTAAGATTTTTGCTGTGACTGTTGACCACAAAATGCGCGAGAGCTCTTCGGAGGAGGTCAAGGAGCTCGGTAAAATTTTGAAGAAAGAAAAAATTCCGCACAAAATTCTAAAAATTCTTACCAAGAAAATCCCGCAAAAAAATATTGAAGCGAAACTTCGTGAACTAAGGTACGAGCTACTTCACGACTTTTGCATTAAGAATGAAATCGAATTTTTATTTCTTGGACATCATTTGGGGGATGTGGCAGAGAATTTTTTAATCCGTCTTTTTCGTGGCTCTGGTTTAGATGGATTGTCAACGATGGCAGAAATTTCTGAACTCAATGGGGTAAAGTTGCTGAGGCCTCTTTTAGGCTTTAAAAAAGAAGATCTAAAAAAATTTTTACACTCCAAAAAAATTGAATGGTTCGAGGACGAGACCAACTCCGATGAAAAATTTTTGCGCAATAAAATTAGAAATTTTTTTGAGTCATTCGAGGAGAAAAATTTAATCCAAGAGAGGATCAAAAAAGCTTCTGACGGAATTGCCGAAATGCGCGATTTTTTTGACGAGATTTTGTTGCGCGAAGCTAGAAAAATACTGGAGTTGCAGACCAACGGAGACTTCTTGCTAAATTACAAAAAGTTCCAAAAACTTGATGAGAAAATTGCTCTAAAAATTCTCGCCTTGGTCTTGATGGAGGTGGGAGAAAAAATCTACAAACCGCGTCTGGAGAAATTAAAAAGATTTCACGAATGGATTGCGGAAACTAAAAATCACAAAAGAAAAAATTTTTACGGATGCATGGTTGAAAAATTCGATGCAACGCAACTCAGAATTTTTCCCGAGAATGACTCTGGGCAACGCCAAAGCCGCGCCTTAAAGACGATCTTAAAAAATATTTTCTGAGCGCATCATTCGCAATCCACCACCCACTCTCCAATCAAATTCAGCATTCTATGCCCATTGCCAAAGAAAAATTAGAGCAGCTTTTAGTAGAAAATTTTCCTGATGCAGAAATTGAAATAACTGCGCTGGTTGATGATGGCGACCATTACAGCGTCAAAATTATTGATAAAATTTTTGCTGGCAAAACTCGCGTTGAGCAGCATAAATTAGTCAATGTCGCCCTCAAAGAAATTCTTGGCGACGCCTTGCACGCCATGCAATTAAAGACCTCCGCCGATTAAAATAAAAATTCTAAATTTCATCATGCGCGCTCAGTCATCAGAAGATATTCGCTACCCGTCATCCAATAAAATCATCATTGGCGAGCGACATCACGAACCTCAAGCTAGGGCATATTTAATAAACGGAATCTTCGCAGGAAATTTTGATGGCTATAAAATAGCCTTTGAGTTGGACGGCAACACAAGGCCGGTTAAATTAGCTGAAGGTTCAACAGTCTTACCATCCAGAGCATGCGAAAGATATTTGGCAAATTTGGATCAGGGAGAATTACTGGCATGTAAAATATTTCCAAGCATCGAGAAAAGAGATTCTAGAGGTCTGGAACAGAGCGCTGAGATTGCTAGAGATGCTGGAATGGAAGTGCCAACTAATCCATTCTCACTTTCGGATGTAGCGAGAGCCATTGTCGTAAGAAATCTTGAGATCAGAAATTCGTCTCAAGACGGATACCTATCTCCAATAATGATCGATTTCAAAAGACCTACATCGGCAATGGATGGAGTGAGTTGGAATACTCAGAATGATGAAAGAAATCGACATATGGCAACACAATTTGCCTACCACAATCAGATCGTTTTATTGGTTGGAAATAATCACGTTGAAAGCATCGCTGCGCTCTTGCCACACATGACTCACATAGAAAAAATAGATGGGTCTTCCCTTGGAATTAACGCTGAGTTCGCGCAGGATGTGAAAAATAGATTAGTGGAAAAATGCAGCGAACACAGCATTCCAATAGAAAACACAATTCTAGAATTAGATTCGTCGCCAGTGCCATCATTGGGATTGTATTCGCGCACACCATCATTTCCTAGCACATCCGCCTCTGACCAATCTGAAAAGGTTTCTGAAGATGAAAAATCTAGGAGAAATTCTGGGGATGTGGCAGATAGTAAGATGGAGAATGCTGGAAGTGGCGATGGTAGAAAAGACGAAGTATTGGCAATACTTTCTCAAGTTGCGGATTCTCTTTCTGACTTACAAAGCGAAGAGAAATCAACCGAAAGATATTAATGTTATGAGGCATAGCCAAGATACAGAAATCTCAAGATTGATTAGAGCATCTATTGACGTCACATCTGCTACAGATTCCGAGGAAGGGGGCGCGGCGGTAAAAGATAGATTTGTTAACTTAATGCTGGATAGCTTCCTTAGTATGAGTGACGAAAGAGGATCAGTGCTTACTAGGGCTGCAAAACAGCTAAAACTAAATGCCACATCCTTCCCTGCAGAAAAAAGAGACAAACAAGTGATCTGTTTTGCAGCAGCTGACAGCATAACAACCTTAATTAGATACGCCAACGACCCAGTAAAAAAACACATACTCAGAAGGGAGATTGAGGCGGTAAGAGAGCAGAGAAAGGCTGGTGGCATTAATCAAGGTTCCTCATCTGAAGAGAAAGGAGAACAATCGTCTAAAGAAACTTCGTCTCCAGCTCCATGCTCGTCGCCATCCTCACCTGCAGGATCAAGCTCCTTAACCACTCCTGAGAGAAACTCCGAAAATGGTGGCGTGAGCTTGTAGCACATGATTTACCAACCCACTAACCAATTAATTTTTTTACCATGTCTATTCTAGAAAAAATTCAAGAAACAGTTTCCGGCAATGATGTTGTGCTCTACATGAAGGGTAGCAAAGACCTCCCGCAATGTGGATTTTCTGCGGCGGTTTCGCATGTTTTAAAAACTCTCGGTGTCAATTTTTTGGATGTTGACGTGTTGCGCGACGCTGAAATTAGGCAGGGAATTAAAGATTTTTCTGACTGGCCAACAGTGCCACAGCTCTACATCAAAGGTGAGTTCATCGGTGGATGCGACATCGTAAAAGAAATGTTCCAGTCAGGTGAATTGCAGGAGCTGTTAAAAAATAAGAGTCTCATCTCTTAGGCCATGACCAGCCTCGCCATCGAAATAAAAAGCCTCTGCAAGACCTACAAAAAATCGCAGAAATCTCCCGAAAAAATCGCGCTTAATTCGATCAATCTTGAAATCAAAAAAGGATCCTTTTTTGGTCTGCTAGGTCCAAATGGCGCGGGAAAATCAACCATCATCAATATTCTTGCCGGGCTAGTTAATAAAACTTCTGGTCAGGTAAAAATTTCCAATCTCGACATCGATCAAAATCAGCAGGCAGCTAAGTTCAAAATTGGCATCGTGCCACAAGAGCTAATCATCGATCCTTTTTTCAATGTGCGCGAAACTTTGGAAATTTATGCCGGCTATTACGGCATTAGAAAGGCGCAGCGTCGAACCGATGAAATCATAGAGGCTCTAGGTCTGAAGGATAAATCAAAATCTGCACCACGCAGTCTTTCCGGCGGAATGCGACGACGTTTACTAGTCGCCAAAGCTTTGGTGCACAATCCAGAAATTTTAGTTTTGGATGAGCCAACAGCTGGAGTCGACGTTGAGTTGCGCAACCAACTTTGGACTTACGTAAAAAAATTAAACAGAGACGGCACCACGATTTTACTTACTACGCACTACCTCGAAGAAGCTGAA
>CANMEW010000007.1:10047-22108 GCA_947496905.1 Rickettsiales bacterium
GAAGCTGAAGAATTGTGCGACGAAATCGCCATCATCAATCACGGACAGGTCATTGCCAATGATCGCAAAGAAAATTTAATGAAGTCTCTTTCGAGCAAAGAGTTAATCATTTCTTTTGTGAGCAACATCTCCCCAAGCATCGTCGAAACCCTTCTGCCCTTACAAACTAAGCTCCTCTCGCAAGATAAAATTTCGATCACTTACGATCCTGAAAAAATCGAAGTAGAAAAAATTCTTCGCATTATTTCGGATCAAAAAATTCAAATCAGCGACATTTCTACGCAGCAGCCAGATCTAGAGGAAATCTTCAAATATCTGATTAAGTCGCAACAACATCTCTCATGAAAGACCTCATCAGCATAGACCAGCTCTCGATCCAAGAGATTAACGAAATTCACCAAGAAGCAGAAAATTTTCTAAAAAATCCTCACAAAAATTACTCAGATTTGTCGGGAAAAATTTTAGTAAATTTTTTCTTCGAGAATTCTACGCGCACCAGAACCTCATTCGAGATTGCAGCCAAGCGTCTAGGCGCAGAAATCGTAAATATCGACATCTCCCTTTCGTCGCTGAAAAAAGGTGAGTCAATCATCGACACCGCAAAAACAATCAATGCCATGAACCCTGACTTTGTGGCCATTCGTCACAATGCTAGCGGTATTGCTTCCCTGCTCAAAAAATACATTTCCGCCTCGCTGATCAATGCCGGAGACGGTACAAACGAACACCCTTCTCAGGCTTTACTCGATTCTTTCGTCATTAAACAGCACAAGAAAAATCTGAAAAATCTGAAAATCGTAATTTGCGGAGATGTTCTACATTCAAGAGTGGCGCGCTCCAACATTAAGTTGCTCAAAAAATTTGGCGCAGAAATACGCGTGGTTACGCCGACTACTTTAATTACTCACGGCTACAAAATTTGGCTGAAGGAAAATTGGAATATTGGTGTTTTTGAATCTCTTGCGGAGGGGGTCGTTGGGGCTGACGTGGTAATGATGCTACGTATTCAACAAGAGCGAATGCTGGGATGCTACATTACATCTCTGTCGGAATATTTTAAACTTTTTGGTCTCACTCACGAAAAATTAAAACTCGCACCGAATGCTTTGGTGTTGCATCCCGGTCCAATTAATCGCGAGGTAGAAATTTCTTCCGCACTAGCTGACGACAAAAAAATCAGCCTCATTCTCGAGCAAGTTGAAGCTGGAGTTGCGGTGAGACAAGCGCTGCTAAAATTCCTCAATAAAGTCTAATTTTTTACCCTCTCACCCCTCCGAACCCGCGCCAATCCTGAGTCAAAAAAAAAGATTTTCCAGGCGCCTGGAAAATCTTTTTGGAAAAAATGCTCAGAAGAAATGTTTGTAATCAGCTCGCAAGCCTTGGTTAGACCACCATTAAAATTGGATGTTCAACGTAGCGACGTAGCGCTTTCAAAAATTCTGCACCGACTGCGCCGTCAACGGATCTGTGGTCTGAAGACAATGTCACATTCATCATGTGGGCAATTTTAATTTGTCCATGCTCCACGACTGGTTTCTCAACCGCCCTTGCAACGGCTAAAATACAGCTTTGCGGAGGATTCACAATCGCAGCAAAATTGTCGATTCCAAACATCCCCAAATTAGAAATGCTGAAAGATCCACCTTGGAACTCTTCTGGCTGAAGCTTTCCTTCGCGCGCTTTTTTAGCCAACTGTTTGGCTTCAACTGAAATTGCCTGAATGGTTTTTTGGTCAGCATTTTTAATGATTGGCGTGATTAGTCCGCCGTCAATTGCCACCGCCATCGAGATGTCAATATTGTTGTAGATCAAAACCGCTTCATCTGACCAAGCAGAATTTGCTTCTGGAACTTTTTTCAAAGACATCGCAACGGCTTTGATCATTAAATCATTTACAGAAATTTTGTAAGCTGGGTTGCCTGCCGCATCAACAGCTGCAACCTCATTCAAGGCTGCACGAAGTTCTTGAAGACGATCAATTTTCAACTCGCAAGAGAGGTAAAAATGAGGAACATTTTGCTTCGATTCTAAAAGTCTTTTGGCAATGACCTTCCTGATGTTGTTATTTTTTACAGCGTGAAATTCTTGCGGATTGCGGCGAATCGCTCCAGATCTGGAAATGCCACCATTCAGTAATCCTAAAACATCATCTTTGATTATTCTGCCGTGAGGGCCAGAGCCAGAAATTCCAGCGAGAGAGACTCCGCCATCTTTCGCAATTCTTTTGGCAAGTGGACTGGCTTTAATGTGTGAAGAAAATTCTGCCGAAGTTGGCATTTGTTGAGTTGCTTGAGTAGATGTGGCGAGAATTTTTTCTTCTTTTTTTACTTCAGCTTTTGCTGGGGCGGAGCTTTTGGACGAATAATTTTCTAAAATCTTTTTGTCTTCTCCGACCTCAAGAATCAGTGCGATGCAAGAATTTACCGGAACATTTTCAGAACCTTCGGCAATTAAAATTTTGCCCAAAATTCCTTCGTCAACTGCCTCGACTTCCATTGTTGCTTTGTCGGTTTCGATCTCGGCAATTACTTCTCCCGCCTTGATTTGGTCACCTTCTTTTTTTATCCATTTAGCAAGATTTCCCTCTTTCATTGTTGGTGAAAGAGCGGGCATTAAAATTTCAATTGGCATGATTTTTTGTGATTTTGAGTTTTATGGGAACCTCTAAAAATTAGATTTTTTTGAGAAATTTCTAGGCATCCAAATTTTTGAGCAGGAAAGCGTACTACTCGTACGTGCTCGCGAAAAAATTTGGTAACGAAGAAATTACCGGAAAAAGCAATTTTTAGAGGTGCCCTTATACCAGAGCTACTTGAAACCTGAACTTCTCAGCTCTGCTCTGGCATACGGGGTTCCCCACAGCGTGGGGCTCCGCCAATGCGGCGTAAAGAATGAAAAAAGAAAATTGCTGCGATGAGAGAAAAAAAGATTGGCAAAAACCAGAGAAGAAATCCGCCATTTTTTACACTTGGTTCGGTGAGAATATCTGCGCCGAATTTTTCCACTAACTCCGCCTTAATTTCCACATCACTTTTTTGATTGGCAATTTTTTGACGGATTAGTTTTCTCATCCCGAAAGAAAATTCACTGTTGGAATTTTCGATTACCTGACCACCGCAAACCACGCACCTCACCTGCAAAAATAAATTCATTGCACGCTGCTCCAAAGCTTCATCAGTCAATCTTTCTTCCGGAGAAAAAGCGTGAGCGGAGAGCGAGAATAGTAGAAAAAAAACTGCGAGATTTTTACAGAAAATTTTCATCGATCTCGCCAGTAAAAATTTTTTCGTACCCGCCAGTCATTACCACTGAAGATCCTTCGCCATTCCACTCGATGAGTAAATCGCCGCCTTCAAAACGAAGGGTAATTTTTTTGCTTTTGACCAAATTTTTTTTGATTGCCAAAACCGCCACTGCGCAAGCGCCAGAGCCACAGGCAAGAGTTTCTCCTGCACCGCGCTCCCACACTCTTACATTGATTAAATCGTCGGAAATAATGTGAGCAAATTCGACATTAGTTTTTTGTGGAAAGATCGAGCTGGTTTCAACTTTTGGTCCAATGGAAAAAAAATCTTCGTCGCTTAGTGGACGCTCTACGAATGCTACGGCGTGAGGATTGCCAACATTAACGCAGCCAAAATTAAATCCGAAAAGTGCGACTTGCTGAGGATCCGTCCCCAAAGAAAGAGGAATTTTTTCTGCCTCAAAGCTGGGAACGCCCATGTCGACGGAAATTAGGCTTTCACTTTTCCAGCATTTTAAAATTCCGGCAGCGGTTTTGATTAAAACTTTTTCAGATTTTTTTTCAGAAAGTAAGATTGAAGCAACGCATCTGGTCGCGTTTCCGCAGGCGCCAGACAAGGATCCGTCTGAGTTGTAGATTTCCATCAAGCAATCTGCATCGGACGAAGCTCTGACAATGATTAGTTGGTCACAGCCAATATTTTTGCGGTTGGAGATTTTTTTTATTTGCTCGGAAGTGAGGGATAGGCTGGTTGCGCGAGCGTCGAAAATAGCAAAATTATTTCCAGCTCCACTCATCTTAACAAAAGAAACCGAGGAAGAGTTGGAAGGAGCGTCGCTGGTGGCATTCCCAGCTCCGCTATACTTAGTCAAATTTAAATTCCGTTTAAATTTGGCACTGAAGGAATGTTTGGAGGCGACCATCTACGACTTCGCTTTGATGACTCTGCTGACGTAAGTGAAATCCTCGGTGCGGATGATTATTTCTTCGCCACTTTCAACAAAAGGCGGAACTAGTACGCGCACGCCATTTTCTAGGATTGCTGGCTTGTAAGAAGATGCTGCAGTTTGACCCTTTACTACAGCGTCGGCTTGCACGATTAGCCCAGTAACTTGTTCTGGAAGCGCGATTGAGATGGGGTCGTCATTACAATATTCTACGCGAATATTCATCCCTTCCGCTAAAAAAGGTAAGGCATCGCCAACGAGAGATTTTTTGAACTGAACAGTTTCAAAACTTTCCATGTCCATTGCGACGATTTCGTCTTGGTCTAAATATTGGAATTGAAAATTTTTCTGCTCAACAAAGGCGACGTCGACATCTTCATTAGAATTGTAGCGAGTGTTGGTTTTATTGCCGGTGACAAGATTTTTCATCTCGACTTGAATGTAGGCTCCGCCCTTTCCTGGCTTAACATGGTCACGTTTTAAAATTGACCAAAGTTGATTTTGGAATTGAATGACATTTCCCACTCGCAGTGAGTTTGCGTTAGTTTTCATAAATACCGAATCTGATTGAAGGGCGCCGCTCATGCGGCATAAAGAATTTGATGACGGTTAACTGAGTTTGCTTAGATGGGAGGTTTCTTGATTGAGTTTTTTGCTGATTACCCATTGTTGCAGAATTGAGAGGGAATTGCTCCAAGTCCAGTAAATCACTAGTCCGGCAGGGAAGGCCGCTAGTACAAAAGTTAAAACGAAAGGCATCCATTTTAGAATTTTTGCTTGAGTTGGGTCTGCAGATGTTGGGCTCAATTTTTGCTGAATGACCATCGTCACACCCATCAAGATCGGCCAGATGCCAATGGTGAAGGCGCTAGACACCGAGAATGGTAGCAGGCCAAACAGGTTGAAAATAGAAGTTGGATCTGGAGCGGAGAGGTCGTGAATCCAGCCGTAGAAAGAGGCGTGGCGCATGTCGAGA
Organism: Rickettsiales bacterium; assembly: GCA_947496905.1. Classification (GTDB taxonomy): domain Bacteria; phylum Pseudomonadota; class Alphaproteobacteria; order Rickettsiales; family UBA1997; genus UBA2645. Next base: position 15,215 of record CANMEW010000007.1, read on the forward strand.
GTGACATAGAGCACTTTGTAAAGTGCGAAGAAAACTGGAATTTGAATTAAAATTGGCAGACATCCCGAAGCGGGGTTAACATTTTCGCTCTTGTAGAGCTCCATCATTTCGCGGTTCATCGCCAATTTGTCACCTTTAAGTCTGGTGCGCAGAGCCTCAATTTTTGGCTGAAGTTTTTTTATTTTACCAATTGCGGCGTAAGATTTATTCGCCATTGGGAACAGCGCCAGCTTGATTAGAACCGTCATCGCTAAAATTGCTAAACCAAAATTTCCCAAAAGTTTGTTCAGCATCTCAATGATGAAAAGGAATGGTTTGGTGAGGAAATAAAACCAACCGAAATCAACGGCGCGGTCGAAAAGTTTAGCGTCGTAATCTTTGGAATATCGGTCTAGCAGCTTGATATCCTTGGCTCCGGCAAATAAGTGGTGATCAAATTTGATCTCTTCGCCGGCAAGAACTTTAAATTCCTGACCAATGAATTCTGAGTTAAAAAAATTATTTTTATTGCTGGAGGAGTAGTTGAAGCTGGCATTGTAGCTGATCTGTTTGTCAGGAATGATTGAACTCAACCAGTATTTATCGGTGATGCCGAGCCAGCCGCCAGTACCGCTGAAATTTTGTTTTTTCTCCTCGATGAGATCGCTGTAAGAAACCTCGTGAAGTATGTCGGAGAAGACACCAATTGGACCTTCGTGCAGAATGTAAATTGCCTTTTGGACATTGTTCAAAGTGCGATTGATGCGTCCGTAAGATGCGACAGAAATTTCTTGTTTTGAGTAATTTTTAACGGACTGAGAAATGTCGAACATGTAGTTCTCGTCGAGAGAAATTTTGATGAGGAACTCAACATTCTGCTTATTTCTCCACGACAAAATTACTGGATTTTCTGGAGTTAATTTGTTGCTACTGCTCTTCCAAATTGTCTCTGGCTTTGGCATTTCTAGAGTGCTGTCAGAGCTGATCCAGCCAAAATCGGTGAAGTATCTTTCTTTGCTTTCAGCTGGAGAAAAAAGCGTGACCTCTTCCTTCTTTTCGGTAGTGGTGAAATATTTTGCCAAGGTCAAGTCGTCAAAGCGCGCACCTTTTAACGAGATGGATCCGTGCAGATTTTCACTTTTGATTTCAATGCGATTTTCTTTGCTGTGAGACAGAATTTCGTCACGGTTTTTCAGAGCCAAAATCGCCTCTTGAGGATTTGCTGCAAGTGTTGCTAGAGCATTGCCATCAATTGTTTTTACCGCCTCTGCAGATGGCTTTGTTGCGGCGAGAATTTTTTTCTCCTGCTCCATTTTTTCCATTTTCGGTTTCTCGTAAAGCCACGTCCAGCTTAGTAAAATGACGGCAGAAAGAATTGTCGCGAGAAGAATATTTTTATTATTTTGCTGCATAGGATTGGTTTTATTTGGGTAGGTTAGTTTTTTTGAAGAGATGAAGATCGGAGATCATTTTCAACTTGAGCGGGAATAGTTAGCAACTTCATTCGTGCCCTGCGTAGACAGCTCTAGGTTTTTAAAAATCCAAGCTCAAACACTTGTGGGCGGAGCTTCTGCGTCAGCGCTTCGTAAGTATTTTTAAACTCATCAAAACTCACAGGAATAAAATCGCCGCTGGAATTTCGTGCTGCTAAAGCTTTGCGGATTTGATACCAACCAATGTCAGGACGGTTTAGTTTTAGTTCGTCGCGAACCTGATAAACATCGGTTGCTGAGAAATAAGCTTTCCACAATTCGCGCCCCGCATCAAGCGCTGCCAAAGCCTCTGCTGAAAGTATTTTTATCCGCCAAATATTGCGCCATAAAATCAGATTCAAAACGCTCTGATGCGCCAACTTCAGATTCGCTAAACGGAATAAAATGATTAACAATTGACCATTTTTTGTTGTTCCATTCAAGGTCGTTGGCGCTGGCGGTTAGATTTTTTCCGTGAAATAGCATCCAAATCAAACAATCGTTTTTGAATTCGTCGGAAAGTGGTTCGGAGGGTTGTAGAAATTGATCGTTATGATTTATCCACGTGTGTTTGATGAGATGTTGGACAGAAAAAATGACCGTAGCTTGCCATAAATTACTTGGTTTTACATAGAAACCATGACCTCTTGAAGCTACTGAGGAAAGTAAAAAAGTGAAGCTCGCGGCATTTTGTAAATCGTTAGTACCTGAACACATGTAACCTATTGCATCATTAGACCAAGTTGAAATCCACGCCTTACCTGCTGTGGGAGTAATAGCATTTTTTAGTGGAATAGCTGGAATTTTATTTGTTCTTGGGCGGTCTAGCCAAACATTTAAAATTGAGTGAAAAGTTCATTGCTGGCTTTGCCATAATTTGCCATCGCAGTTGCTGCAAATTTTGTTTTTGCTACTCCAGCTTTATTTTCTCCACCGCTTACAGTGTTAGCATTTGTTGCCTCTGCATAAGGAGGATTGATTAACACCAAAATCTTTTTCCCTTCAGCAATTGCTTTCCGCAATTCAAGTGGGACTTTGTTGGTAAGGCTGTAATCAATTTCACCACCATCGGTAATATCATCGTTTAAATAATCATATTGAAACCGCTGCGCCGCAACGCAGGTTTTGGTTGCTTTCATCACATCAATATCGGCTTGGTCTAAAGTGCTCATGAAAATATTGCGCGGGTTGGAATGTTTGACCTCTAAGTTTCCAACGCCGCAGCACATGTCCCAAACGATGTAATCTTTTTGCCAGTTTTTGCTGAGCGTTTCGCTGAGCTTGTCGTAGGCTTTATCAACCACGGCAAGTGGCGTGTAGAAAGCGCCTTTGAAGCTGCGTTCATCAAGCGCAATCAAACTGTCGCGGCGCTCGAGTAGATAATTTCGATATTCAGCTTTTGGGGGTTTGTGGTAAATTGCCCAGAATTGGCGGTAGCCTTCCTTGTTGCCGAGTTCGTAGATTTTTCCGTCTAAACTAAAAACCGGTGCGTTGTTTTTGTGCAGTAATTCTGCTGGCAAATTGGCATGAGTTGAAACCGTGCCGTCATGCATGATGTCAGCGAAAAATAACAGTGCGTATTTTTCTTCGGCTACGCCTTTAATTTCTCGTCCCACCATCTCTACCCATTTGTCGAAAACCTGCTTGAGATTGTCGGGCGTGATTTGCGTGCGGATTATGTCGCCGGATTTAATCGCGGCTTTGACCGTGCTGATGAATTCGTCTTCGTGTGTTGAGAGTTTGAAGGACACGAAATGCGTGCCGATATGTGCAGACACTTCATCCAACGCTTCCTGAGTGTATTGGCTGGCGGATTTGCCCCATTTAATTGTTTTCTTTTTTAGGAAGGGTAGCACGTCTGAAGTCTTCATCAGTGCGGCTTTTTCCGTATCAACCACTGCTAAAAATGGCGGAATTTTTTCACCAGCATTGAGGTCGACTTGAACGTAATGCAGCAATTGCGTGAACATGGCGTAGCTTGAAGTGCCGCCCTTATTTTTTGCCTCAAACCAAATTTCATCAGTGCGGATGTCGATTAAACCTTTGGTGTAACCTTTTAGCCCCAGAGCCGCGATGTAGATATCTTTAACGTCCTCCTCGGTTTTGGCGAGCTTGAGATTGTTGTAGAGATTGGGTGTGCTCATTTTTAAACTGGGATAAGAATGGTGACGCGAAGTCCGCCAAGTGTGGAGTCGGAAAGCGTGATTCTTCCACCGTGAGAGGTGACGGCATCCATTGCGATGGCTAGGCCGAGGCCCGATCCGCCGGAGACAATTTTTTTGTCGAGATTGCGTGAATTGTCGATTCGGTAAAATGGTTTGAACACGTTGCTGCGCTCGCTTTCAGGGATTCCGGGGCCGTCATCATCAAGGGTAATCATTAAGTTATTACTTACGAGTGTAGCTGAAAGTCTAACCTTGCTGCCGTAATTGAAGGCATTGTCGACAAGATTTATTAGCGCCCGTTTGAGTGCTAATTTTTTTACAGGAATTTCTAGTTCGCTCGCTAGGTCAAGAGAATATTCGATGTGAATTTTCATCTTGGCGTAGTAGTCGATTATTTTTTCCTGCAGGAATTTTTTAATTTTAGTTTTGACGGTTTTTTCCTTGTCGTCTGAGCGTGCGAAATCGAGATATTCATCCACCAATTTTTCCATGTCGGAAATGTCGCTTTTGAGATCTTCGATCTCTTGTGAATCACTCATCATTTCGAGCTGCAATTTCATGCGAGTTAGTGGCGTGCGTAAATCGTGAGACACTGCAGAAAGCATGTCTGTTCGCTGAGTAATTTGCCGCATCACCCTCTCTTTCATTTTGATGAAAGAAATAGTAAGTGATCTGATCTCCGTTGAGCCCGCTGGTTTTAAATTTACTACATCTTGTCCGCGACCAAATTTTTCTGCGGCGTCGCTTAAATCGCGGATGGGACGCACCTGATTCTTCAAAAAAATTATTGAAATAAGCGAAGTAACCAGCGCGGATAAAATCATCCAAAAGGTGAATACGTAAGCACTGGAGCTGGTAATTTTTTTGATCGGAACTTCAAAAGAAAGGACGCCCTGAGTGGTTTGAACCTTCACCGTGATTAAGTCATCATCATCGTGATTTTCGTAAATTTCGTAGGGGTATAATCCGTGATTTTTTAATTCTGATTTAAAGCGGTTGTAGGGATCGATTAGTGGGTTGATGTAATCGTAAATCCAATTTTTTCTCCATCTGCTGTCGGCAATTTTTTTCTTTTTTAATCTCCGCCTTTCCTCGAAAGAAAAATTCAGTCCGGTATTTTCTGAGAGATCACGCAGAAGTTTTTCGTAGTCAGGTTTGTTGACTGATTTTTTCACAAAGACCATTTCAGTGACCACGCTGCGCGCCATTTGCTTACTGATCACGTCTAAGTGGGTGTAGTAAAAGACGTAAATTGAAACCAGCTGCACAACCAGAGTTGACAAGGTGATGATCAATAAAAATCTTCCGTAAAGAGAGCGTGGAATGAGTTTTTTTAACCTTTGCATTGTGTTATCGTAAAACTGATTTTATGTTGATGCGCCCTTGCGTTTAATGGATTCCCGCCACTTTTGTAAAAATTATGAACAGCAAAATTTCAGCAAAAAATATCAATTTGTCATACGGCCAAAAACAAGCTCTATTCGACATTAATTTAGACTTCAAAGAGCACAGTGTTACCGCTTTGATTGGCCCATCTGGCTGCGGAAAATCTTCCTTCTTGCGCTGCATCAATCGTATGAATGACACGATTTTGGGATGCAAAATTTCCGGCGAAATTACTCTCGATGGTCAAAATATTTACCGCAGTAATTTAGATTTAGTGTTGCTTCGCGCCTCAGTTGGCATGGTGTTTCAAAAGCCGAATCCTTTTCCGAAATCAATTTACGAAAATGTTGCTTATGGCCCAAGAATTCACGGACTTTTTCAAAATAAAAAAGAGCTCGATGAGATTGTGGAGAAGAGCCTAACCAAAGCCGGATTGTGGAATGAGGCAAAAGATCGCTTGCATGAACAGGCCAACAGTCTTTCTGGCGGTCAGCAACAAAGGCTTTGTATCGCACGTACAATCGCGATTGAGCCGGAAGTTATTCTGATGGACGAGCCTTGTTCAGCGCTCGATCCAATTGCTACAGCAAAAATTGAAGAGCTGATTGATGAGCTGAAGGATAATTTTACCATCATCATTGTGACCCATTCGATGCAGCAGGCGGCAAGAGTTTCAAACATGACTGCCTTTTTTAACATGGGCAAAATCATTGAATATGGAACAACTGACAAAATTTTTACCAATCCGTCCAACCAGCAGACGCAAGACTACATTACGGGTAGGTTTGGCTGATGTTCGGATTTTCTTTTGCGGAATTAATACTGGTTCTTTTGGTCACTTTAATTTTTATTAAACCAAAAGATCTGCCGGAAATAGCTCATTTTCTTGGTAAATCTTTTTATCGCTGCAAGCGCTTGTTTAATGACTTGAAGACCTCAGTCAGGGAGATGGAAAGAGATCTTGGTGTCGATGATTTGAAGCATGAGCTTAATCGTGGAATTGCCGAAGAAAAAGCTCGGCTAGAAGATGAGACGACTGTAATAGTTGATATCTATGGCAATGAACACCGCGTATCAAATGTGAATGAGTTGAGATCAGATTTGACCAAGGAGGAGGTGGAGTTGGAGGTAAAAAATCTGAATGAAAAAAATCTAAATTCAGGTCCTGCAGATAAATAATTTAACTCCTGTTGACAACTAAAAAGCGCCAAATCTAATGGGCGTCCTCTTAATGTTTTCGTTGCTGAAATAGCTGGAAATGTATGAGTTGTAGATGACCTTCCTAGCAGCCAAATTCAAGGCTGAAAATCTCTTTTTAAAATTAAGTTTTAGCTTCCACTCAAAATATTTTTAATTAAATTTTTTTGAGTGCGGCTTGAGTTTGCTTTTGAATAAATTTTGAAGATCTACGTTGTTTAAAATCGTAAATAATTGATAACTAGAGAATACCGCAATTTGCGGTGGCAGCAATGCTTCCGTGTAATTAGCGAATTCAATAAACTACAAATTTTTGTAAGTTTATCTCAAGACCAAGTCTTATTATTTTCAAAGTGAAATGGTGCAGTTTATTCTGCACATAGCATTAAAAACATAAGCAAAAGAAGGGCATTTGATGGATGCCTTGGCATAGAAAGGCGATGAAGGACGTAACAGGCTGCGATAAGCCTCGGGTAGCTGCCAATAAGCTTTGATCCGAGGATTTCCGAATGAGGCAACTCACTCTCTCTTAGAGAGTATCCCTAACTGAATTCATAGGTTAGGGAAGCAAAACCCAGTGAACTGAAACATCTAAGTAACTGGAGGAAAGGACATCAACAGAGACTCCGTTAGTAGTGACGAGCGAACGCGGACCAGGCCAGTCCTGACGAATTGTTAATTAGAATAACGTGGAA
>CANMEW010000008.1 GCA_947496905.1 Rickettsiales bacterium
GAGACATTCATGTATCAAGTATCTCTGGTATATTCCCCTCCCATGACTCGAACAAGAAAAACTAAAACCCCCTCCACCATGTCTTTAAAAATCGATATTCCTCAGCCAGATCTTCTTAAGCCAAGAATTACAATTTTTGGCGCAGGTGGAGCTGGTGGCAATGCCATCAACAACATGATTCGCGCTAATCTCGAAGGCGTTGAATTTGTTGCTGCGAATACCGATGCCCAAGCCTTGTCGAACTCATTGGCACAAAATCGTATTCAGCTTGGGGTAAAAACTACAAAGGGACTTGGCGCTGGGTCGTTTCCTGATCGTGGTCGCGCTGCCGCTGAAGAAAACATCGATGAAATCGAAAGATATTTGGAAGGAAGTAACATGGTCTTCATCGCCGCTGGAATGGGCGGTGGAACCGGAACTGGCGCCGCTCCAGTAATTGCAAAACTTGCGCGCGAACGTGACATTCTCACTGTTGGCGTGGTCACAAAACCATTTCACTTCGAAGGAAAATACCGCATGGAAACCGCAGAGCAAGGCATTGAAGAGCTAAAAAAATATGTCGACACGCTCATCATAATTCCAAATCAAAATCTGTTTAGAATCGCCAACGAGCAAACAACTTTTGAATCAGCTTTTAAAATGGCTGACGATGTTCTTCATGCCGGCGTTCGCGGCATCACTGACTTAATAACCATGCCCGGTTTGGTAAATTTGGACTTCGCTGACATCCGCACCATCATGACAAAAATGGGCAAGGCAATGATGGGAACCGGAGAAGCAACTGGTGAAAACCGCGCCATTGCTGCCTGCGAAGCCGCTATTTCAAATCCACTACTCGACGATATTTCCATCAAAGGCGCCAAAGGTGTTTTGGTTAACATGACCGGCGGACCAGACATGACGCTGTTCGAAGCCGACATGGCAGTTAACGCAATCAGAAAAGAAGTCGACTCCAACGCTAACATTATTTTCGGTTCTGCTTTCAACGAAAACATGAAAGGCAAAATTAGAATCTCAGTTGTTGCGACCGGAATTGATGCTGAAGAATTCAAGCGCGACAGCTTAAAAACTCAGGAAAACTTTGAGCCAAGCCGCTTCAAGGTAAGTTTCGATGAAGGTAAAAAATCTTCAAAACAGGAGTCTTCTTTCGGCGCAAAAAATTTCTTCGATCCCGGAATTTCTGCAAAAATTTCGCATGAAGACGTAGAAGAAATTAGTGAAACAAACTTCAAACCGAAAAAAAATTACCTCAAAGAAGCCAACATCAATTATGGCAAAACAGAAATAATCACTGAAAAAAAAGCTACCTTGGCAGATGAAAATGGCTTCACGCAAGTGAGCTTTTTTGGCAGCGAACTTGATCAAGAATTTTCCAATGATGGTGAAATTGAGGAAGAGTTTGTGGAAGAAAAAATTGAGGTCAAAAAATCTGTCACAACTAGTGAGAAGCCAGCAAAATCAAGCGCGAGATCTTCATCTTCATCCAAAAAAGATGGCGGAGCTTTCAGCCTGTTTAGTTTCATGAATTCGTCAAAAACAAAAGAAAAAAATGACGAAGACTTCGAAGAGATTAAATCAAAACCAGTCGCAAAAGAAGCGGTGATCGAGCAGCCGCAAATCCAAGAAAAAAGATCTCTAGAAGCTGAAAAAAAACGTCGCGAATTTTTCGGTGCGACAATTTTTGACGAAGAAGAATCAAGTCAAAATAGCAGCAGAATCGATGATGACATTCTGAACGTTCCCGCTTTTTTCAGAAGAAAGAAGTAACCTCCTCTCCACCGAAACTATACCAAAGGAACCTCTGAAAAACCTAGATTTTTTGAGAAATTTTTAGGCAACAAATTTTTGAGCAGGAAAGCGTACCTTCTCGCGAAAAAATTTGGTAACGACAAAATTTCCGGAAAAGATGGTTTTTCAGAGGTTCCCTAAGTAAGTTCAGGTTTTAAGTAGCTCTGGCATAGATCACCGAGTAACGCTTGAGCTCATCTTCTTTATAAAGCGCAAGCCGGTAATCAAAATTCCTAAAGTTACGAAATAGACAATTAGTTGAGTGCCGGCTGGCTGGTCAAGATAGCCGAAAAAAATGTGCAAAAATTTTCCAAAAAAACTTTGCTGAGATAAAATTCCAGACATGTCCAATGCCGGATTACCTAGTGCCGGCAAGATTTCAGCATTGATCCAAAATCCCGCTCCCGCCGCAGAAATTCCCGCTGACAGAAAAATTAAAATCCAAGTCGTCACAATAAAAAAATATTTCCCAAAAGCTTTAAGCATTCCGAAATAAAGAGCGCAACCCAACACAACTCCAAAGAATAATCCACCGACTAGACCAAAAATAATGTCGCTAATTTCCGTTCCAGAGAGGTAGTAGCTGTAAGTGAAAAGTACTATTTCCGCACCTTCGCGAAGGACAGACAAAAACACCACGACCGATAAAATGTAGAGCGGTTTTTTACCTTCACGAATTGAGTGACTCAGTTTTTTCAACTCTCCAGAAATTGATTTAGCATGCTTCTGCATCCACAAAACCGTCCAGCCAATCATCATCGCTGCTGCAAGTAAAACTAATCCATTAAAAAATTCCTGCCCCATTCCATTCAAACTGTTGGAAATTTTGTCAGTTGAAATCGCTAACAAAAAAGAGCCGACAAGTCCAAGTCCAAGTCCAGTCAGAATCCATTTTGTACGACCAGAAATTTCCTTTGTTGCGGCGGTTAAAATGCCGATGATGAGCGCGACTTCAAGAATTTCGCGAAAGACTACAATTGCGATTTGGAGCATAAATTTTTGAAAAATATTTGATGAAAAAAAATCTCTCCATCTACATCCATTACCCTTTCTGTAAATCAAAATGCCCTTACTGCGACTTTAATTCGCACGTGAAAGATGGCATTGATCATGAAAGATTTTTGCGAGCTTACGAAAGTGAGTTGGAGTTTTTTGCCAAGAAATTGAACAACAGAAAAATTGTAACAATTTTTTTTGGCGGCGGAACGCCTTCGCTAATGCCAATTTTTTTAGTCGAAAAAATTCTAAAAAAAATTTCACAGCTTTGGTGCATTGATGAGAATTGCGAGATCACTTTGGAGGCGAATCCGACTTCATTTGAAGCCGCTAAATTTAAGGATCTACGCCTCATCGGAATCAATCGTCTCTCTCTCGGAATTCAAGCTTTAAATGACGAAGATTTGAAATTTTTAGGACGAGAACATTCTAGTAAAGAGGCGATTAAAACAATCGAAACTGCGGCCAAAATTTTTGAAAATTTTTCTTTCGACCTAATTTACGCAAGACCAAAGCAAACGCTTGAGCAATGGTCGGACGAATTAATGAGGGCAATAAATTTTGGCACAAAACATCTCTCGCTCTACCAACTCACCATCGAAAAAGGGACGAAGTTTTTCTCAGAATTTCGGCAAAAAAAATTCCAAATGCCTGATGAAAATTTATCTGCTGAATTTTACGAAATGACCAACCAAGTCACGTCTGACAATGGTTTGCAGCTTTATGAAATTTCTAATTATTCTAAAAAGAAATTCGAATGCGCCCATAATTTAGTCTATTGGCAAGGCGGTGATTATTTGGGGATTGGCGCTGGAGCTCATTCCAGAATTTACATTGACGGGGAAAAGGAGAGGTCAGCAATCGCAATGATTTGCGAGCCAAATATTTGGCTAAAAAAAGTTGAGGAAAGTGGGGCGGGAATTCAGAAGGTTGAAAAAATCTCTGCAGAAGAATTGTTGGAAGAGTTGATTTTGATGGGTCTAAGGTTGCGCGAGGGAATAGAAAATGAAATTTTTCAAACTCATTTCGAAAGAAAATTCACCGAGATTTTTGATTTCCAAAAGCTGCAAATACTTGCCGATCAAGGTCTGATCGAATTTTCGGAGAATCAAATAAAAATTCCTCACCAATCGCGCCTACTCAGCAACGCCATCATTAAGAAAGTTTGTGAGGCTCAGCTAATCTCTTCTTCTAAAAATCCAAATCTTTCATCTTTTTGATCAGAAACTAGTCCGGATAGAATTTTGCCAGAAGCGGCGGAGAGTGTCCATCCAAGAGATCCATGTCCAGTGTTAAGGAGAAGGTTGCCGTATTTTTTTACTTCGCAAATTAGTGGAATTGAATTTGGGCGAAAGGGTCGAAATCCAAACCACTCAGTCACTTCGCTAAAATTTCCAAAATCAGAAAAGGACGAGCGCACGCATCGCCTTAGGAACTCAGTATTTTTTTTATTTTTATTATTTCGTAGACCGCAGAATTCTACAGTTCCAGCCGCTCTGAAGGTGCTGCCAAGCCTGCTGTAGACAATTTTATTTTCTGAATCGGTAAGGGCTAAGTTTGGCGCGATGAAATCTTCGTCGGTAGAAATTGAGAGGCTGTAGCCCTTCAACGGGTACATTTTTGAATCGACTTTGATGCCGCGTAGCAATCTGTCGCCACCCGCGCCAAGTGCGTAAACATATTTATTCGCTACGAATACGCCCTTGTCGGTATTGATGCCGGTGATCTTTTTGTGATTGGTGAAAATATTTTTAACGTCGGTATTGTACTCAAAAACAACACCATATTTTTCTTGGCAGACCTTCCCCAGAGCCTTTGTAAATAAAAGGCTGTCCCCACTCTCATCTCCGCTGTAAAAAATTCCTCCAGCCAGATTTTTTTTGTCAAAAAGCTTAATTAGCGTCGGCTCTTTTTTTAGGCATTCTTCGGCATTTAAAATTTGTGCCTTGCATCCGAGAGAGTTGTAAAATTCTACATCCTTGATGGCGGCATCGAATTTTTTCTGCTTGCGGTAAAAATGTAGAATACCGCTAGTTCGATGGGTAAATTCAATTTTTTCTTCTTTTGCAATGTCGCGCAGCACCTCTTTGCTGTAGGTGGAAAGGCTTAGTAATTTTTTGCTATTTTCCTGAGATTTCTGCGGCGACGAATTTTTGTAAAATTCAAGCAACCAAGACCAAAAGCTTTTGCTGTTCAGATCAGAAATTGACAAAAATGAATTTGGTATAATCGCGGCCTTTGCCATGGAGAAGAAAGATGCTTTTGACGCCCAAGTTTCAATGTGGGAGTAGCTGAGTTGTCCGCCATTGGCGTAAGAGCAGCCAAGTCCAGAATCGGCATTTTTTTCCAACACAATAACTTGATGACCAGCGCGCGCGAGAAAATAAGCTGTGGTAACCCCAGTTACTCCGGCGCCTAAAACTATTACTTTCATGAGATTTAAAGTTTTTGATGAGTGGAGATTGGTGGTTTCGAAATTCGATTTGCAGTTGCTGAGTCTAACCTGGATGACGGAGTGTCGTTTTCGTCCAAAGCTAAATTTTGATCATTTGTAAATCTTGCTGTCGATGTTTTTGGTTCTGCTTTTTGAGGAAGACGACTTGCTGCGGTGGAGATTTTTGTAGTTTGTTCTTCGTTAGTCGGAAGGTGTTCTAAAGTTGTTCTGGAAGTTTGGTGGCGCGAGGTATTCTCCCTTGGAGGAATTACGTGCACATGGTTAAAACTTTCGTCAATACGAACAGACTTTTTTGGTCTCACTCCAGTTGATCTGGATAAAATACCTGTTGATGAAGAGTTTAATGATGGGGCGTAAGCTGCGGTGAAGGATGGTTGTTCGTGCGTTGCTGAGGATTTTGCTGACCTTTTTAGTTGGTAATTCGGATGAAAAATATCCACATTTTCCGCGCCAAATTCTTTCACTTTTGATTCGAAGCTTGGTAGGTGCCTAGAAATGGCCTTGTCAGCGTAGCTTTCTATTAACTTTTTTTGCCTCTCTATCGGAAGCTTTCTACGTAATTCAGCGCTCAATATTTCTCCCTCAGCGTCTTGGCCGCTCATTAAGTCAACCAATCTATTTATTGAGAGAGATAGATTTGTATTAACCGTAAAAAGATCTGGGTTACGCAAGAGTTCTGAGCTGGAAGCTTTGATTCCTTGCTCACTGCAAGCCTTTAATAAAATTGCCCTCAAAATACCAAATGAAATTTTTTCTACCTCTACATCAGATCTGTTATTAGATGCGAATCCATTAATCACCTCATCGCAATAAACGCTAATTTTCTGCACCGCCTCCCTCATAACCTCCAGACTTATATCGCGATGGTTGCTTTGAGATCTTTTTACTAAAACTTGCGAGGTGAATCTACCTTGGATTCCGGTGTCATCATTTTTCATTTTACTACCTTCCAGATGAATTATTTTGGCTGTACTCAGTTTTTATTTCTTCATCATCTTTGGATTGGTTTGATCGCGATAATTCCAATCTTTCTAAGATGTCTAAATTTGCCATTGTTAGCTTCGCAAACACTGGAACACCAATCTCAACCCTCTCCTCAACACTACTTCCAGAATCTGATTTTGCTGCGGAAGGAGATTTATGCTCGGTAACACCTCCAGATTTATGCTCAGAAACGCCGCTATTGGAATTTTCAAAATCATCAGAATAGGAGCGATCGCTCAGAGCTTTAGCTTTCATCTCAATTTCTTCCCAATTACCGGTTGGTACGCGCAAAAACACCGCCCCATTTCCCACGAAACATTTAGCGGTATTTGTTGCCTCATCATCTCTGTTGCTAGAGAGGTCGATTATTTCGCTGCGAATATTGTTGCAACTAAGTAGCTGTTTTACGCCTTTTGCATGATCTCCCCCAATTAGGCACATTGAGGTTTTGTCGCCTTCTAGCTCTCTAAGAGTTTTTGAAATGTAGTGAGCGAATATGACATTTCCATCATCCCTTCTGAGCGTGTGATCTTCTTTTCTTTCCTCCTCTCTCTCAAATACAGAGCCGGTTTGTAGATTCGCATCGATTGCAATTGGCCTGACATTATCATCCCTCAAAATGCGCAATATTGCGATATTTTCTTCACCTCTATTGGAATTAAGGCGCAGCAAATTTTGCATCATCTCGTCAGTAGCATCGGCTTCTTCAAGCATCCACCTGTTCAGAAATGGTTGGTGCATGGAATGAAGCATTTCAATAAAGCAAACTCTTGGATGGATGTCGGTAACAAATTTATTAATCACGCCAATTGCTGCGGTGTCACTGTGATTTTCTCCAACAATAATCAATTTGTTGTGCGGCTGAATGTGCTCGATTAGAGACTGGAAATTACTGATGTTGGGAATGGAGTTTTTTGGAGCTGCTTTAGAGTCGGCGGTGTTATCAAAGGTTATCGAGACATCTTGCGTGCCTATTGCATGCTGCGTGGGCACCATCCTTCCATTTCGGAATAAATCCCTTCTCATCGAAGCTTCGCGGGTTTCTTGCCAGACATCTGTGGTAAAATTTCCGGAGAAACTGACGCTTTGCGATTGTGCAAATTCTCCCCATTTTTGATGAAACAATTCTGCGCTGAATTCACTAGTTAGTAGGTTAGTTGCTCTATCGTAGCGAAGCAGGCAATATTCCGATTTCTCTCTCATTGCAGAGTTTAAAAAAGCTCGCTCTTGAGCCAATAAACTATCTCCGGAAATAAAAATTGCGTATGCTGCTTCGCTGTAACGAGCTCTGTATTGCTCTGTCGTGTTGCTGTCCGCTGGCGTTAAGGATGCAAACAGCGATTGAATATTTTCTGCCTCCTCTTGGTTCGCATGTTTGAAAATCAATGGGGCGTGATCGCTCAAACTGTCATGTGCGTTACTTTCACGAGATTTATCGCTTGCTGGTCGTGCCATATTTTTTTGAAGTTGAATGGTCTAGTTAGGTAGCGGAATCACTGGCAATTCTGTTATTCCAAGCGATTCCAGACTTTTTAGAATTTTTGAGTCGCTCTCATTTTTTTGAGCGGGAAGAGTACTCTGCTGATTTTGCAGATTTTCATATTTTTTCTTAGCCGCCTCTTCTTGCTGCAAAAAGAATGGCGGAATTTCGGCGTCACCTACATCAATCGACGGAGTCTTTTTAATTTCTTTGATTACCGCTTGAGGAAATTTTTGTTGATTGGTTGTTGGTGCTGTTGGCTGACTTGCGGTTAGATTTTGCGCTGCTTGAGAAGCGTTGGAGGCGCTGTCCTTAAAAAATTCTCCAAGATTATTCGTGACCGATGTTTTTCCGGTGGGATCAACCTGTTGCGCTGCGGCAGCAGCTTTACTGGCAAGATTATTTAAAATTGACTCCTCATTTTCCTTCCGCGCCTCTAGGCGCTTCTTCTTTGCCTCATCCAAAATTTTTTGCTCTTCCGCCATCTCGGCATCAAATTTTTTTTTGTAATCGGTTAGAGGTAGGCAAGTTGAGCCATTCCAGCAGCGACCCTTGCCGCAATCACAGCCATTAGTAATTGCCTGAGTACAGATGGAGAATTTGTCCAGCTTTGACCTACATTCATCAATGCAACCATTTCCAAATTCTCGCCAAACACCTTTGGATTCCTCGCAAGCAGGACGATCGTCGAAGGATGTGGTGCGGGTTGTTTGAGCAAATGAATCAGTGAAGGAGATGGCAAGAAGTGGCGCGATGAAGAGGAAAAAAATTCTCATGATATTATTTTTCGAGCTCATGAATAATTTTGTCACCCATCTCGGAGCAAGAAACACGAGCCTCAGATGCAGTTGCGATGTCGGCGGTTCTGACTCCAGAATTTAAAACTTTTTCAACAGCGCGCTCGATGAGGTCTGATTCCGCAAGGTAGCCGAAGGAATATTTGAACATCATTGCCACACTCAAAATTGTGGCGAGAGGGTTGGCGGTGTTCTTTCCAGCAATGTCTGGCGCTGATCCATGGATTGGTTCGTAAAGTGCGAATTGCTTCCCATTGTTTTGTTTGGCACCAAGTGATGCTGAAGGCAACATGCCGAGAGAGCCGGTGAGCATTGATGCGGTGTCGGAGAGAATGTCGCCAAACATGTTGCCAGTTAGCATGACGTCAAACTGCTTGGGATTTCGCACCAGCTGCATTGAAGCGTTGTCGACATACATGTGAGAAAGGGGAATTTCGGGGTAGTCTTTTTTACCAATTTCAGTGACAACTTCGCGCCACATTTCCGTGGTTTCGATTACGTTTGCTTTGTCAACCGAGCAGATTTTTTTGCCGCGGACTTTTGCTAAATCGAACGAAATGCGGGCGATTCTTTCCACCTCTTTAGAATTGTAAGTCATTGTGTTGACGCCTTGTCTTGAGCCATCCGGCAAGGTTTTTACACCACGTGGTTCGCCGAAATAAAGGTCGCCGGTAAGTTCGCGCACAATCATGATGTCGAGACCTAAAACGATTTCTCTTTTTAAAGTGGAGCTATTGGCGAGGGCATCAAAAACTTTTGCCGGACGTAGATTTGCAAAAAGTTCAAGCTCTTTACGAATGCCGAGCAATCCTCGCTCCGGACGATGTTTGTATTCCAATGTTTCCCATTTCGGTCCGCCAACTGCACCAAGTAAAATGGCGTCTGATTGTTTTGCGAGATTTAGAGTTTCTTGTGGAAATGGCGTTCCAGCCTTGTCGTAAGCGATGCCGCCAAGAAGCGCGGTTTCGATTTCAAATTTTTTGTCGGTATTTTTTGAGAAAAAATCGATGATTCTTTTAGCCTGTCCAACAACTTCTGGGCCAATACCATCGCCTTCGATTAAGAGAATTTTTTTTGTCATTTGCGGGGATGTCGAATCTGATTTAAGGTACCGAACTGTTTTGTCTGAACTAAATCAGATTCGGTATTGGGGTTCCCCGTGAACACGGGGCGCCGCTCGTGCGGCGTAAAGAATTTAAAAATTACAAGAAATGCCAGTCAGCACGAATATTTTCAACATTCCAGCGAGTCACCATTTCTTTGAGTCGCTTGCCGTGTGGATGAAAAAAAATTTCTCCAACCAGCTTCCTGAAGTAAAGATTTTTTTGCCGAATCGACGTTCTTGCCGTGAATTGCGGAGCGTGTTCTCGAGCAATGATGGCGGGATGATGCTACCAAAAATTAAGGCTATTTCCGACATTTCTTACGAAGATTTTTTTGATTTTTTGCCAGAGAGTGAGAGTGGCGATGTCAAAAAAATCATCGACGAAATTTTGCAGGCCAAGGTAATTTCTGGCGTCGATTATTTATTTTTTTTGAGTGAAGAAATTCAAAAATCGCAAGTCTTTGCATGTGAGCAGGGCTGCTTCAGCAGTCGGTCATTCAAGATTGCCATCCATTTACAGAAATTATTTGACGAGATTGAGCGTGAAGAAATTGATTTAAAAAAGCTCAGCGAAATTGATGATTCAGATTTGTCTCAGCACCGAATTTTAACATTGGATTTTCTTAAAAATTTTCACCTGCAGATCAAAAATTCTTTGCTGAAGAAAGATATTTTTCTCCCCACTTCCTACCAAAATTTTGTCATCAATCAATTTGCGCAACTGCTAGAAAGATGCGGCTCCAAGGCGCCAATCATCATTGCCGGCTCAACTGGCAGCGTTTCTTTAAGTAAGAAATTAATCAAAGCAATTTCACTACAAAAAAATGGCTACGTTGTTTTGAGAGGGATGTATCAAAGCGATTCTCACGCTTTGTTATATGGGGATCCCCGCGAATGCGGGGCGCGACTCATGTCGCGTGGAAATAAAGAAACATATCAAAGCGATTCTCCACAAGAACATCACCCACAATTTTTCTTAGATCGACTAATAAATTTTTTAGAGATTGAAAAAAATTCTGTGCAAAAAATTGCTGGTGAAGAATTTCGCTTAAGTGATGAGGCGAGGCAGAGATTACTTACATTGACAATGTTGCCAAGTGAGGAAAGTGAGCAATGGCATCAAGCGACGCTGGAAAAAAAAGATTTGGACTTGAGTGAAAATATTCAGCTGATCGAGGCAAAAAATGAAGTTGAGGAGGCGAAAATTATTGCCCTCATTTTGTTGGAAAATTTTCAGCAGCAGAAAACTTCTGCGGTAATTACTAACAATAAAAAGCTGGCGGAGCTTGTAAGACTTGAGTTAAATGTGTTTTCACTTCCCTTCAATGATGCGAGAAACATCGACGTTTTTAGCTCAAAACTAATCAATTTTTTATTCCTGATTCTGGAGTTGTTAGAGAGTTATTTCAATTCACATAGCTTACTCACCATTCTCAAAAATCCCCTTTGTTACCATTCGCAAAATAAAGAAATTTTAGAGAAATTTGAAATTCAGCTGATGCGTCAAAGCCGCGCTAAAGCTGGCTTAAAAGGCATGCAGGAAAAAATAAAAAGTTTGGGCGATGTTGATATGGAGGAGTTTTTCCAGAAGTTTTATTGTGAGCTGGGCGGCTTAGATTTAGCGCAATCATTTTTGATTCAGCGAGTAATTGAAGTGGTGGAAAATTTGAGTCAAAAAACTTGGCAAGAGTTGTTAGGGGTGGAGCCGGCGCAGTCAGAGCTTTTTGATTTTTTTGAGCAGCTAAAGTTGCAAACCAAATTTCTAATGAAGCCAAGCGATGCTTTGGCAAGTCTAAAAGTTTTATTATCGCAAATTAATTATTTTGAAAAGTCTGATGCGATGTCGCCAATTCAGATTCTGTCAACTCTCGAGGCGCGTTTATTAAATTTTGATTTGGTGGTAATTGCCTCGCTCAACGAAGGAGATTTTCCGGAAATAGAGTCAGAAAATTGGCTGGGAAAGAAGATCGAAAAAGATTTAGGGATTGATGCTACTCTCAAAAAAATTGGGCAAAATTCCTATGATTTTTGTAATTATTTGTCGAATGAATCTGTTGTATTGACGCGCTGCAAAGGCAGGAATGGCATGGTTTTGATTGAGTCGCCATTTTTGCTAAAATTCAAAACTCTCTGCAAAAAAATCGGTGTGAAAATTGGTGGAGGAGAAGAATATTTTTCTCTTCTCAGAAATTTAAATGATGTCGAAAGCAAGCGAATCGAGGCTCCGCAGCCAAAGCCAAAAATTGAATTCCGTCCCACCAAAATTTCGATTACCGAAATTTCCAAACTCATTTCTAATCCCTACGATATTTACGCTAAAAAAATTCTGCAATTGAACGAGCTGAAAAAAATTGATTTCGAGCCTTCTTACGCAGAGTTTGGAAGCTTTGTTCACGGGGCTTTAGAGGAATTCGTCAGTGATTACGAAGAGAGAAATTTTCTAGAAATTTTTAAAAGATATTTTGAGCCAGAGGAGTCAGAGCTGATTTGGTGGCCGAAATTTGAAAATATTTTTTCTGAGTTTTTGGAGGAAAATAAAAAGTTTTTCGGCTTAAAAAATTATGTGGAAGTCCCAGTGAAATTAAGGATCGGGAATATCTCAATCAGCGGAAAAATTGATCGCGTAATTTGTGGAGCAAAAAATGAGATTGAGATTTTTGACTACAAAACTGGCGCAGCTCCGACCATTAAAAGTGTAACTTCGGGGCTTGATCCACAGTTGACAATTGCAGCGCTGGCGCTGGCCGAGTCAGGAATAAAATCTTTAAATTATTGGAAATTGTCAGCTTCTGCAAATGGAGAAATTATGAAAATTTGTAAAAGTGACGAGGAGCTTCAAATTTTAATTTCTGCTGCGCAGCTAGGATTAAAAATGCTTTTCGAATATTTTGCTGATGAAAAAAATCCCTACATTGCAACCGCAACTAATGAGAGAAGTGAGTACCGACATTTGATTCGGGCTGAGGAGTGGGATAAATGACGCTTCAACGCTACAAACTAACGATTGAGTATGACGGAACAAATTACTGCGGCTTTCAAAAACAGCTGGATGTGTTGCAAAAATCTGTCGAAGAAATTTTAGAAACGGCGATTTTTCAGCTTTCGCAAGAGAGAGTAAAAATTTTTGCTTCCGGTAGAACTGATTCCGGAGTTCACGCTCTTGGACAGGTAATTCACTTTGATCTCAATAAAAATTTTGATCCTCGCAACATCATAATGGGCGTGAATAGCTACCTGCGTAAAAGCCAAGTTGCCGTACTGAATTGTGAATTGGTGGATGAAAATTTTCATGCCCGCTTCGACGCCAAGATGCGCCATTACCGCTACGTAATTGTGAACCGCATCGCGCCACTTACTCTGCAAAAGAATAGAGCTTGGCATGTGGTAAAAGAGTTGGATGTGCAAAAAATGGAGCAGGCATCGAAATTTCTTGTTGGTAAGCATGACTTCTCTTCCTTTCGCGATGCGCAATGCCAAGCGCCATCGCCAGTTAGATCAATCAAAGAAATTAAAATTACAAAAAACGGTGAAGAAATTTTTGTTGAGATCAGCGCCAAATCTTTCCTGCATCACATGGTGAGGAATATTGTTGGGACTCTTTTTTGGGTTGGTGGCGGAAAAATTTCTGCGGATGATGTGGGGGAAATTCTTGAGGCGAAAGACCGAGTAAAATCTGGTCCGAATGCTCCGGCTTGTGGGCTGTATTTTTTGAGCGTGGATTACTGATTAATCAAATTCGAACTTCGTTCAAATTTGGCGCTGAGTGAATTGCTGCGCGCGGAATGAATCCGCGCATTCGCAATAAATTTATTTTTAAAAGATTTTTTTTGGACTAGATGCAGAGCTCAAATAGACACTATTAGCTAACAGTGTCTAATGAGCTCTGCGTTAGAAGGATGAGTAGAGATTAGGTGGTAACTTTGATTCCGTATTTTTTGCCAAGATAGGCTTCGACTGATTTGCGATCGGAGTCTTTTAAAACTCCATCGTAAACAATTACTTCGGCAATGTATCCTACAAAAGGAGTTGCTGGCGTGCCTAGGGCATTAGCATTGCCAATGAAGAAGCCGGTTGCTGGGGTAAGGATAGTTGAAACGCCGGCGATTCCAGCGCCACTTCCGTTGATGTAGACAGATGGGGCGGCGCCTGTTCCATTAATCGTCATCGTGGCAATTTCTGGTATTGTTGCCATTGCAACAGTTCCGACTGAAGGTGTAGTGCTAGAAAATTGTCTAAATCCACCAGTTATTTCTTCATATCCCCAGCCTTCAGTTTTCGTGGCGCCATTCCAAAGCAAGGTTCTAGGGGCATTTGTGGTAGCAGTTTTTTTGTAAACGATGAAGGTGGTAGATTTGCTGCTAGTAACTGGTGGTACAGTGTTGTTAACGTTGGTAAATAAGAAGTAATTAGCAGCTCCAGATACGTAAGTTGTTGAAAGTGTAAGGCGCTTTCCAGGGGAGTAAGTGGTGGCAGAGGAGGTAAAATTTACTGCTGGCAAACCATTGATGGCATTGTCCTCGTAAGCGATGTCAACAGGGTTTGTAGCAGGAGGAGTGTGAGGGTTAGCTTTAGGATCAGCTA
Source organism: Rickettsiales bacterium (assembly GCA_947496905.1). Taxonomy (GTDB): domain Bacteria; phylum Pseudomonadota; class Alphaproteobacteria; order Rickettsiales; family UBA1997; genus UBA2645. Next base: position 14,187 of record CANMEW010000008.1, read on the forward strand.
CAGTTCCAGTTTGTGCTACTGCGTAAAGTGGTTGCGTTGTTTGAGGGTTGGTGTCGTTCCACACGGTGATAGCAGCAGCATCTTCTGATTCATTGGAGGCAAAGCTATCCTCTAATGTTGGCTCTAGCCAGAGAGCAAGACCTTTGATGCTAGACACTGGAGAGCTAGTAGTTAGCGATCTTGCTGAACTGAGTTTCATTTGAGTTACTAAGCGACTACTTTGAGTGATGCCGGCAACTAAAATTCCGATGATTAAAATTACGATTGAAAGCTCAATCAGTGAGAATGCTTTTGATTTTGAATTATGCATAGTAAAGGCGTGTTTGTTGAGTTATGAGGATTGTTAATGTTGTGGCAGGGTGGGTTGTCAGGGGGGTGTTTAAGAAAAGTTGTGGCGATTAGAAAGTCGCTTTTCATCCTGTCAAGACGAGGCTTTTACCGATCCATATTGGAACCTCTGAAAAACCATCGGAACCTCTGAAAAACCATCTTTTCTGGAAATTTTATCGTTACCAAATTTTTTCGCGAGCACGTACATCAAGGTACGCTTTCCTGCTCAAAAATTTGTTGCCTAAAAATTTCTCGAAAAATCCAAGTTTTTCAGAGGTTCCTATTCTAGAAAAAATGACTAAAAAACTTCACATCAAAACTTACGGCTGCCAGATGAATGTTTACGATTCTGACCGCATGCAAGACCTAATGACCGCAGTTGGTTATGAAACAATCGATACTCCGGAAGGAGCTGACATGGTCATCATCAACACTTGTCACATTCGCGAAAAAGCTTCGGAAAAACTGTTTTCTGATTTAGGTCGCATTCGTCCGCACAAGGAAAAAAAAGCAGAGCAAGGTAGTGAAATGATCGTTGCTGTTGCTGGTTGCGTGGCACAAGCAGAAGGTGAGGAAATTTTTCGCAGATCAAATGTTGTCGACATTGTTGTTGGCCCAGAAAGCTACCAAACCTTGCCAGACTTGGTTGGAAAAGTAATTCGTGAAAAAAAGAAACAGATTAATCTCGAATTTACGCCGAATAATAAATTCGATATTTTGTCAGAATCAAAGGCCGGAACTGGCGCCAGTGCTTTTGTTACAGTGCAGGAGGGTTGCGACAAATTCTGTACTTTTTGCGTAGTTCCCTACACTCGTGGCTCGGAATATTCTCGCGAGTCTTACAAAATTTTTGATGATGCCAAAAGACTCGCCGACAAAGGCGTGAAGGAAATTTACTTCCTTGGTCAAAACGTGAATGCCTACCATGGTCTTGATGAAAAAGGGCAGGCAACAAGTCTGGCAAAATTGATCGAAAAGGTTGCAGAAATTCCTGAAATTGAACGCATTCGCTACACCACTTCTCACCCACGCGATATGGCGGACGACCTACTTGCAGCGCATCGCGACATTAAAAAATTAATGCCGTTTTTGCATTTACCAATTCAGTCCGGATCGAACAATGTTTTGAAGGGAATGAACCGCAAACACACCCGCCAAGATTATTTTAAAATTATCGAGAAACTTAGAGCTGCAAGCCCCGACATCGGTCTTTCATCTGATTTTATTGTCGGATTTCCGGGAGAGACCGACAAGGATTTTGAGGACACGCTCGACTTAATTCGTCAGATTAATTTCACGCAATGCTACTCTTTTAAATATTCACCGCGTCCCGGAACTCCGGCAGCAGAGGCTAAAATTCAAGTTGAGGAAAAAGTAAAAACTGAGCGTCTGGCGCAAATGCAAAAACTTTTAACGCAGCAACAAGTGGAGTTTAATCAAAAGTTTGAAGGTCAGACCATGCCAGTTTTGTTTGAGAAAAAGGCGCCAAAAAGCGGTGGAGAAAAATCTAATTTTACTACTCAGCTTTGGGGTAAGTCACCTTGGTTACAGTCGGTGATTGTTGACGTAAAAAATGAAGAAGAAGCAACAAAATTTCTCGGGAAAATCGCTGAAGTAAAAATTTTAAAAGCTCGACCAAGTAGCTTGGTTGGGGAGTTATACCGAATCTGATTGAAGATACCGAACTATTTTCATCCGAACCAAATCAGATTCGGTATGGGGTTCCCCACAACGTGGGGCGCGACTCGTGTCGCGTAAAAAATTTAAAACCATAACCCATTCGGCTTCTTAAAATTGAATGGGTATATTTAGTGGCGATCATGTCTAAAAAAAAATCTAAAAACGATCCCAACGTACAAATTCTGAACCGCAAAGCGCACTTCAATTACGAAATTGAGGAAGAGCTTGAGGCCGGCATCATGCTGCTTGGAAGTGAGGTGAAATCTGTTCGTGAAGGCAAGGCAAATATTAGTGAAGCTTATGTTGGCGACATTGCCGGAGAGTTATTTTTGATCAATTGTAACATCAGTGAATACAAGGGTGCGAACCAATTTAATCATCCGCCAAAAAGACAGCGCAAACTTTTGTTGCACAAAAAGCAGCTCGACAAAATCACCGGCAAAATGCAGATCAAAGGCTATTCGGCGATGCCTTTGAAAATATTTTTTAACAAGAAGGGTTTCGCCAAAGTAATCGTTGGAATTGGTCGCGGAAAAAAACTTTACGACAAGCGTGAAAGCATAAAAAAACGCGACGAAACTCGCAGAAATCAGCGCGGCGAGGAATGACCGATGTTCAATTTCTGTTACTACCAATCTCATCTCTAAAGCGTGTTGGACCTGCTCTTACCAAGGCTTTCACCAATCTAGTTGGTCAAAATAAAATTTTTAATTTACTGCTGCACAGACCGGTTCGAGTAGAAAAAATTTCAATCTGCCCACGACTTTTCGAAACTCAAAATGACGAGCTAATCATCGTAAAAGCCAAAGTCGAAACCCACGTTAAGCCCGCCAATTCAAGACAGCCCCACAAAGTAATTTGTTACAATCCCACCGGTTACATCAATTTAATTTTCTTTAAAATCTTCCCAAGTCAGTTGGCGAAAATGCCAATCGGCGCTGAGATTGCTATTCTAGGGCATTTACAGCGCTTAGCAGGGGAGAATCAAATCACCCATCCGCAAGAAATTTTGCCAGTAGCAGAAATTGAAAAACTGCCGCGCAGTAAAATAATTTATCCACTTTCAGCTGCCATTACGCAGAAATTTCTAGGTCAGAAAATCGCCGAAATTTTAGAAAAAATTAGCGAAAAAAATGAGGATTGGATCGAGAGTGATTTGCTTCAAAAGCAGTGCTGGCCTAGTTTTGTGGAGGCATTAAAAAAATTACACAACCCAACTTCTGAAGTGGATTTTTTGCCAGAAAATCTGGCACGAAGAAGGCTTGCTTACGACGAACTTTTTGCTTGGAGAATTGCAATTTTTCTCGCTAAGAATGGCTCCAAAAAGAAAAAAAATTTCGTAAAAATTGAAAAAAATTTAGCGCAAATTTTTTTACCATCACTGCCATTTCAGCTTACGACAGCGCAGCTAAAGGTGATGACGGAAATTGAATCAGAAATTTTTTCTGAGAAAAGAATGATGCGACTCTTGCAGGGAGATGTTGGCAGTGGAAAAACCGTGGTAGCTTTAATCGCCTGCCTTCACGCCATCTCGCGACAAAAACAATCCTGCATCATTGCCCCAACTACAGTGCTTGCCAAGCAGCATCTAATCTACTTCCGTAAGCTTTTGGAAGGACTTAGGATTCGCGTAGAAATCCTCACTGGCGACAGCGCGAAAAAACAAAAAGCTAAAATTATTTCCGACCTAGCTGATGGAAAAATTGATGTGTTGATTGGCACTCACGCAATTCTAGAAGATGCCGTGCACTTTAGAGACTTAGGGCTTGCCATCATTGATGAGCAGCATCGTTTTGGCGTAATGCAGCGAGTGAAATTGGTTGAAAAGGGTAGTGATGTTGACCTGTTGCTAATGAGCGCAACGCCGATTCCACGCAGCCTAATGATGGCTTTGTACGGCGACATGGACATTTCGACTTTAGATGAAAAGCCGAAAAATCGCCAAAAAATCGAGACCTTAGTGATGTCAGCAAAAAAAATTGATGAGATTCACGAAGCCATGAAGCGCGCGGTTTCGCGTGGTGAAAAAATTTACTGGATTTGTCCAGCAATTGAAGAATCGGAAGAGATGGAATTGGTTTCGGTGAAGAAAAAATTCGAAGAATTAGCAAAAGTTTTTGGTGAAAAAAATGTCGGACTTTTGCACGGAAAAATGAAGGAGAAGGAAAAAGAAAAAGTGATGGCAGAATTTATTAATGCCGATGGCGCCTTGAAAATACTGGTTTCAACAACGGTGGTAGAAGTTGGAATTGACGCGCCAGACGCGACAATAATTTTAATTGAGAATGCAGAAAATTTTGGACTTTCGCAGCTTCATCAATTGCGCGGAAGGGTCGGCAGGTCAGACAAGAAATCTTTTTGTATTCTACTTTACGGGGAGAGGCTTGGGGCTAATGGGCGTAGGCGGTTAAATATTCTGCGGGAATCTGACGATGGATTTTTTATTGCCGAGGAAGATTTAAAAATGCGTGGCAGTGGGGAGTTTATTGGAACAAAGCAAAGTGGTTTTCCAGAATTCAAAATTGCCAACCTCAATTTTGATTCCGACCTACTTAAAATTGCCCACAAAAATTCTGAACCGATTCAAGCTGGCGAAGAAAAATACCAAAATCTACTGCAGCTCTTTGGCTACGCAGAAAAGCAGATTTATTGTCGGAGTTAGGTTCTCAGAATTTCTTCCATTACCTTCCACTATTTCCACCATCGGCGCCTTACCTCTCTGAACCTGCCCTCGATCAATTCTCTCTACCGCCGCCCTACCTTCATCTGTACCATCAGCGAGAATAACTGCAGCAAGAGTAGCGGCGGAAGGATGTAAAGGAACCTCTGAAAAACCATCTTTTCCGGAAATTTTACTCGCGGGTTTTTTATTTTTTAGTCGAGCGAGTTGCAAATTACTCGTCGCTAAAGCGACTCCGTCATTTGTGTCGTTACCAAATTTTTTCGCGAGCACGTACATCAAGGGTACGCTTTCCTGCTCAAAAATTTCTCGACAAGAGCGAAGCGATTGCAACTCATTCGTTCAAAAAAATCTTTGAGTAAAAATCCAAGTTTTTCAGAGGTTCCTAAATTAAACTGCACCTTCGGCTCGGCTAATCTCGGTAGTAGCCCTATCTGGAACAATTTTACCGAAGTCAGATGCGCCAAAAGAGCCGCGACAAGAGCGAAGCGATTGCAACTCGCTCTTTTTAAAACCAATAAACTTGCGAGTAGATGAGGCAAAAAGCGACTCTTCGCCTTCCGTAATTTAAAGACGCGCTCTAATGCCAAAACCTCTTCCAAGCTTTCAATCGCTTTTTTAGCAAAGAGAGGTCGATTTTCATGAGCTAAAAATTTATTCCGCAGAAGTTGTTTCTGCCTCAGATTGTTCGCCACCATCTTCTCCAGTCTCGGCCTCATCTACTTCCTTGTTTCCAGTATTGGCGATGCGCGCAACGGAAACGACGGTTTCATCTTTGGTTTTGATTAGAGTAACACCTTGAGTGTTGCGACCGGTGATGCGTACGGATCCAACCTCGGTGCGGATTAGAGTGCCTTTGTCAGTAATGATCATGACTTGATCTTTACCCTCGATTGGGAAGCTGGCAACAACAGCGCCATTACGTTTGGAAGTAATGATGTTAGTGATTCCAGAGCCGCCACGGTTGGTGATGCGGTATTCGTAAGCGGAGCTTCTTTTGCCGAAACCATTTTTAGTCATGGTGAAGATGAACTCTTCAACTTCAGCCATTTCTTCGATTTTACTTTGCGGAAGTTCGGCGCCTTTTATTTGTAGAATTTCTTTTGGTTGTTCAAGTAAGTCGGTTGGTGGAGTTTCAAGTAAACGTCTATTGTGGATGAGTGCATCGCGCAGCTCTAGACGTTTTTCGAGATCAATTTTTAGGTATTTTTCTTTTACCTCAGAATCTTCGCCGGCATGCTTTAAAACTGACAAGGCGATGACTTTATTTCCATTCTCGAGTTTGATTCCGCGAACGCCGGTAGAATTTCGACTTTGGAAAATTCGTAGTTTGGAAACTGGGAAACGGATGCATTTTCCATCTTTGGTGGAAAGCAGAATGTCGTCTTTTTCAGTGCAAAGATTTACGCCAATCAAGGCTTCGTCACCTTCAAGCTTCATTGCAATTTTTCCGCTGGAGCGAATGTCAACGAATTGATCCATTGAATTTCTTCTGATGTCTCCGCCAGAAGTGGCGAAAATAATGCTCAGGTCTTTCCATTTTTCTTCGTCCTCAGGAAGCGCTAAAATGGTGCTGATTTTTTCATCTGGTTCGAGCGGTAGGAGATTGACCAGGGCACGTCCGCGAGCTTGTGGATTGCCAAGTGGAAGTTTGTAAGTTTTGAGTTTGTAAACTTTTCCTTTGCTTGAAAAAAACAAAATTGGCGTGTGAGTGTTTGTTGCAAAAATGTCGGTTGCGACATCTTCGTCACGCACATCCATGGCGCTTCGTCCTTTTCCACCACGACGTTGAGTGCGGTAGGCTGATAGCGCTACACGCTTGATGTAGCCATTCATTGTGCCAACTACGACCATGTCTTCTTTTGGAATCAGGTCTTCAATGTCGACCTCAAATTCAGAATCTTCGATGGTGGATTTTCTAGGTGTGGCGAATTGCTCTTTTACTTCGGTTAATTCTTTTTTGATTAGAGCGGAAAGCTTGCCGCGGTCAGCAAGAAGTTCTAAATAGTTGGAAATTTCAGCGGCGAGAATTTTTAGCTCGTCGTTAATTTTTTCCATTTCGAGACCGGTTAAGCGTGCCAATCTCATTTCTAAAATTGCCTTCGCTTGCGCTTCGGTGAAGTAGAATTTTCCAGCCTTAACGATGTTTCCTTTGTCTTGGATGAGATTGATGATTGTCTCTACAAGACCAACTGGCCAAGGTTTAGCGAGTAATTTTTCCTTTGCCTCTGCCGCGTCTTTTGATTTTTTAATCAGCTCAACAATTTCGTCGATGTTACTAACGGCGACGGCGAGACCGATCAAAATGTGAGTTTTGTCGCGCGCTTTGTTGAGTAAAAAGTTGGTGCGACGAATTGTGACGTCGAAACGGAATTCAGTGAAAATTTTAATGATCTCAAGAATGCCCATCAGCTGCGGTCTGCCATGGTTCAAGGCGAGCATGTTGACGCTGAAATTGCTTTGCAATTCGGTGAAGCTGTAGAGCTGATTGATGATTACTTCTTCCATTGCATCGCGGCGCAACTCAATGACTACGCGGATTCCATCACGGTCTGATTCGTC
>CANMEW010000009.1 GCA_947496905.1 Rickettsiales bacterium
CGAAAATCGTCTCTAAATCAGAGAGAATGATTAACGTCTCAATGAAGCTCTGGTGCGCTATCAATACTCCAGAAATGTTTGAATTCTTTCAAAATAAGTTCTTGTCTATCTTTTAGGCAACACTCTCGGAATTTTTTGATCCAAATTTTATTCCATCTGTTGGAGATTTTTTTACCGAAATTCTATCGGTTTGGGAAATGTTGAGGGTGGAGATGGGTTCTTCAGCGGCGACAAATTAACAAATAAAGCAGCAAAGTGCAACAGCTAATTTCTTGCAAACGCAGATAAATCAAGGGTTTGGCGAGTGAAGAGTTTTGGATTTAGAGTGGAGTTGGGATGGGGGGGATTTTTAGAGGTGCCCTTAAGCTTGAGAGTCTGCAGAGATCGTTGATGTTGGAATAATTTTTTTGATTTCTTCGCGAACAATTTTTTCAACTAGGTGAGGCAAGTTTTCGTTAAGCCATCTCTCCAATTTTGGTTCCATCAATTGGATAGCGAGTTCAGGAAATGCGGAGCTTTGAGAAAAGTTAGAAATTCCTGCTACTACATTTTTTGCATCAATCAGTTTTTTGATTGATTCCGTAGCGCGCATTACGGTTACTTCATTGAGCATTTTGCTTGGCTCAGACTCTTGTCGAACTGGTAGATTTTCGACAGAAGCGGTGTTTTGTAGTGAAGTATTTTGAGTTGATGACTGGCGTGTTTCTGGTTGTGAGTTGAAATTTTTTTCTTCTTGTTGGAACGGAGGCAATATTGGTTGGACTGCGTTAAGCGTTGGTGGCGAGAGGTTTGGCTGTTCAGTTGGCTTGGGAGTGATTATTGGATCAGAAGCTTCTGGCGTGAAGCCCATTATTTCCTTTTCGAACTCGAGATCAATTTCATCTTCAAGTAGTGATTGTTTTTTTGAATCTTGTTGCTGCTTTTGTTTCAAGGCTTGGTCCAGCTCATCAAGATTAATGTCTTCAATTATTGTAGGTTTTAGATTTTTTTGCGCTGATTGCTGCGGTTGAATTATCTGCTCTTCTTCATCTAAATCATCAAAGTCTAAAGCCTCCTCTTCCATTTCCTCATCGGTGAATTCTTCCTCATCCTCACCCTCTTCTAACTTTTCATCAGCGAGCTCTTCTTCGGCCTCTTCCACTTCCTCTTCAACCTCTTCCACTCCTTCCAATTCTTCATTTTCTAACTCCTCTTCCTCCTCAACATCATCTTCAAGAAATTCCTCCTCTGCCTCTTCTTCCCCTACTTCTTCGTCAGTGAGCTCCTCTTCATTTTCATCTGTTTCCTCATCGGAGAATTCTTCTTCAGACTCTAACTCCTCCTCTTCCACCTCTTCACCAGTGTTATCATTTTCAGTTTCGCTTTCCTCCAATTCTTTTTCAGCGAATTCCTCCGCGCTCTCTTCTGTTTCTAGATCTGAAGCCTCATCACTTTTTTCCTGATCCAATTCTTCGCTTGTAGCATTATTTCCAAACAAAGCCTCTTCTGCCTTCGCGGAAGCATCCTCGAAATCTGGAAGCTCTGCAGTTTTTTCCACTTTTGCTGCCGCTACAGGAGTATCTTTTTCCAAATCTTCAAAATCGAAATCATCGGCCTCGAGAGTTTTTTCTTCCTCTTTTTCATCAGCTGTTTCTAGGTTCAGAGCGTCATCTTTTTTACTTTCTTCATCTAACTCTCCGAATTCAAGATCGTCATTTTTATTTTCTGGAGCAGCGTCTTCTTCCTCATCCCCGAAGCTTAAATCGAGATCATCATCGCTTGAAGTATTGTTATTTTCTTCCTCAACCTCATCTGCTTCATCATTTTCTTCTCTGAGATCGACCTCATCTTCATAATCTTCGATGTCGTCTTCGGAGAAATCTTCACCACTCGCTTCCTCCGATTCTTCATCGACTTGATTTGATGTGGAGCTTTTATTGGCAACGCTTTCATCGTCTATGTCCAAATCATCAAAGCTAAAATTCTCCATTTTATTTTCGGCCTTCGCCTTGGCTGCGGTAGAATTATTTTCAGCTTTTGGTGCGGAATTTTGTGCAGCGAATGGCTCTGTTGCCGCCACTTCTTTTACTTCAGTGTTTTGCACAACATCACTTTTTTTAGCTGGAGAGATATATTCAAACTCGTCAGAAACGTCAGAAATTTTGCCACCTTTTTCGACCTTTCGATCAAATTTGTGCATTTTGTTTTTGATAGTTTCTAGAATCGAAAGAGTGTTTTTTCCTACCATAAAAACATGTGAGAGTGGTTGATTTTATTGATCTGCGCTAGTTAGGTTGTCACTTTTAAATTTAGCAATTTCCCTCATGAATAAAGAACCTCAGCCAAAAAATATCGAACAAAAACAGATCGAGAAAAAACGGAAAAAGAAAAATCTTTCGGAAGCTTTGCGTAAGAATTTACTGAGAAGAAAAGAAGTGGAGTCGAGAAAAGATTAGGAGAGAAGATCTACGAATTGCCTTTTAGTTTTAACACTCTCGTAGATAAATCGTCCAAAAATTTATCTAGGCCTTTCTGAGAAATTGCAGAATTAAATTCAGATCTTTGCGTTTCAATTAAGCTCACGCCTTCGGCGACAAAGTCCAATATTACTAACTTACCACCGCGCTCTTTCACTCTAAAATTAACGGAGACTGCAACATCGGAGTCTCTCGGTAAAAATTCTGCCTTGGCGATGTAGAAATTACCTTGCTGCGTCACCTCATTTACTGTGAATTTGCGACCATTGTAATCTTTAAATTTTGGTCCGTAGGTATTGATCATGAAGTCGCGATAAAGCTTGAGAAAGCCCTCCTTTTGCTTGTCATCTAGGGTTTTGTAATTTTTTCCCAAAACAAATTTAGCGATCCAGTCGGTATCAATTACCTCATCAATTGTTGTGATGATTTTATCCTTTTTTTTACTTTCCGTAGAGCCTTTTTCTCCAGCGATTCCAACAATTTTATTGCCAATATTTTCAACAAATTTTTTGACTACATCCGAAGTAACTGTGGCATCCTGTGCAAAGGCATGTGAAGCGATGAAAGCTGACAAAATCACTGCTAAAATTTTTTTCATAATACCTTAAATTAAGTTGTGGTTACTGGTTTTCTGGAAGTTTCGTTTGATATTTCTCAATCCATTTTTACTTTCGCGCCCTTCTCTTTTCCCTCGTAAATTCCCCTCACAAATTGGAGTTCAAATTGTTGAAAAAAATAAAATCTTTTAAAATTTCTGGTGCTGATTGCTTGCCAATTATTGAAGGTGGCAAGGGAGTTGGAATCACAACTGGCGTGACCGCAGGGCATTTCGCAAAGTCTGGGGCGGTAGGAACTTTCTCTGGTGTTAACGCTGATTACATTGATGAAAATGGCAAATACAACCCTCTTGTCTACAAAACTCACACTAGGCGCGAAAGGCATGAAGAGTTAGTTATTGACAGTATTAAGGGTGGAATTTCTCAAGCTAAAATTGCCAATGATATTTCTGGTGGTCAGGGACGAGTGCACATGAATGTGCTGTGGGAAATGGGTGGCGCAGAGCGTATTTTGCATGGAATTCTTGAGGGGGCAAAAGGCATGATCCACGGCATTACTTGTGGTGCCGGTATGCCCTATCGTCTTGCTGAAATTGCTGAAAAATACAATGTCTACTACTACCCAATCGTTTCATCGATGCGCGCCTTTCGTGCTTTGTGGAAAAGAAGTTACCACAAAGCCGTATCACTTCTTGGCGGCGTTGTTTACGAATGTCCATGGCGCGCTGGTGGTCACAATGGTCTGTCTAATGCTGAAGATCCCAATGCTTACGAAGATCCATATCCTCGCGTTGCTGAGATTCGCACGTTCATGAACTCTGTTGGCTTGAATGATGTTCCAATCATCATGGCTGGCGGGGTGTGGAACTTGGAAGAGTTCGAACATTGGTTAGACAATCCAGAAATTGGTCCAGTTGTTTTTCAATTCGGAACTCGCCCAATCGTTACTCAAGAATATCCGGTTCCAAGCGCTTGGAAGCAAAAGCTGCTAAATTTAAAAAATGGTGACGTCTATCTAAACCGCTTCAGCCCTACGGGATTCTACTCTTCTGCAGTTGAAAATGATTTTATTCGCGAATTGAAAGGTCGTGAAATTAGGCAGGTGGAATATCGCACAAAACCAATCGAAAATTTTACCGCCGAAATTCCTTTTGGCCAACGCGGTCGCGTGGTTTACATCAAGCCAGAAGACAAGTCTAAAGTTGATGAATGGATAGAAGCTGGACATAGCGAGGGCATGAAAACTCCGGACGAAACCTTGATGTTTGTCGATAAATCGAAAGCGGCGCAAATAGTTACCGATCAAGTCAATTGCATGGGATGTCTAAGCCAATGTCGTTTCAGCAATTGGTCCGATAAGGCGGAAATGAGCTACACCACTGACCGCAAATCCGATCCACGCAGCTTTTGCATTCAGAAAACTTTGCAAGACGTTCGCCAAGGAATTGACATCGAAAACCAATTAATGTTCTCCGGTCACAGTGGATACCGCTTCGCTACCGATCCATTTTATGCGAATGGCTTCATCCCAACAATTAAGCAGCTTGTTGACCAAATAATGCTCGGCAAATAACCCCTCCTTCCTCAGCAGTGCAGAAAAAAATCAAAACAAAATTCATCTTCATCACTGGTGGCGTGGCTTCCTCGCTTGGGAAAGGCCTAGCCTCCGCTTCTCTTGCTGCATTGCTTCAAGCTCGTGGCTACAGCGTAAAATTACGCAAACTTGATCCTTACCTAAATGTTGATCCTGGAACAATGAGTCCAACTCAGCATGGTGAAGTTTTTGTTACGGAAGATGGGGCTGAGACCGACTTGGATCTTGGACACTACGAGCGCTTCACTGGAGTTGATGCTAAAAAATCTGACAGTGTAAGTGCTGGTCAGATTTATTCGAAACTACTCGCCAAAGAGCGTAAAGGCGATTACCTCGGCGGCACAGTGCAGGTCATTCCACATGTGACCGATCTCATCAAAGAATTTATTTTAAACGACATTACTGATGCCGATTTCGCACTTTGTGAAATTGGTGGAACGGTTGGGGACATCGAAGCTCTGCCATTTTTCGAAGCTATTCGCCAGCTTGGATATGAAATGGGGCAAGAGCGCTGTGCTTTCCTGCATCTCACGCTCCTTCCTTACATTGAAAGCGCTAATGAGTTGAAAACAAAGCCAACTCAACACTCAGTGAAAGAGCTACGTTCGATTGGCATTCAGCCTTCGGTTTTACTGTGTCGAGCAGAGCGTCCAACTACCAAAGCACATCTTGAAAAAATTGCTAAAATGTGCTCGGTGCCAATTTCATCAGTCATCGCCGCTCCAAATGCCACAAGCATTTACGAGGTTCCACTGATTTATCACAAAAATGGACTCGACACGGAAATTCTAAAATTTTTCAAACTTGATTACAGCAAGAAGCCTGATCTCTCTAAGTGGATTGCGATCAAAGACGCAATTAAACACCCGACCAGTGAAGTGAATATTGCTATCGTTGGCAAATACACAGAATATCGCGACTCTTACAAATCATTGCTCGAAGCCATTGATCACGCCGCATTTTCTCTGAAAGTGAAGGCAAATATTGTCTGGGTTGATGCCAGAACTAACAAAAATAATTTACCAAAAAATATTCAGGGAATCCTTGTACCGGGGGGATTCGGTGAGGATGGCACTGAAGGAAAAACTGCCATGATTGAGCAGGCAAGAGTTAAAAAAATCCCGTATTTCGGCATTTGCTTTGGAATGCAGATGGCTGTGATTGAATATGCTCGCAATGTGCTGGGAATAAAAGATGCGACCTCAAGTGAGATTTCTCAGAAAGGCAGTTTTTTAATTGGAATGATGCATGAATGGCAGGATAAATCTGGCAGGAAAATAAAAAAAATCGGAGATGATTTTGGTGGTACAATGAGACTTGGAGCCTATCCATGCAAAATTACCAAGGGCTCATTGGCAGAAAAAATTTACAAGCAATCTTTAATTTCTGAGCGCCACCGCCATCGCTACGAGGTGAATATTAATTTTAAAACTCAGTTAGAAGAAGCTGGACTTTCCTTCTCTGGCATGTCTCCAGATGGTAAGCTGCCAGAAATAGTCGAGATCAAAAACCATCCATTTTTTGTTGGTGTACAATTTCATCCTGAACTAAAATCGAAGCCATTCGCTGCTCATCCGCTTTTTGTCTCATTCATCGCAAGCGCCATCAAAAATAAATAATGCCTAGAGCCTGTCTTAAAATTTTTTGCCTCGATTTGCAGGCTATTTTGCTGGAGTTGCGAGGAACAATTTTTCTCCACAGGTGCAACCCTTTGGAAAAAATTTTCCGAAGCAAATCGTGCAAAATAGCCGCAAAGCGAGGCAAAAAGGCAGATCTTACAACCCGTAATTTTAAGACAGGCTCTAGAGCCTGTCTTAAAATTATATTACTGCTGAGTCTTTGTTCTTGTGGTTTTCAGGTGATTTACAGGGAAAGAGGATCTGAGTCAGAAGTTTTTTACGTCGAAGAATTGGCGGCAATTCGCATCAAAAAAGATCGCACCAAACTTAGTCAAAAATTAAAAAATAATCTTTACGACATACTCAATCCGGATCATGTCAAAGCCGAAGCCAAATATTTTTTGATTTTAAGCGTTAAGGAAGCCATCTCATCAACATTCACAACATCAAGTGGTGCATCTGGTCGTAACAAGGTGATTTTAGATGTGGCTTACGAGTTTAAAAATCTTGCCACTGGTGCCACAATTTCAACGGGAACTACGTCGGTGAATGACAGTTACGATGTGACTGCTAACCGTTACGGGACATACACTGCAGATGAATATATTCGATCAAACATCACCGTAATTGTAGCTCAAAATATTCGAAATTCTTTGGTGAATGACTTGATCGAGGTGAGAAAAAAATGTGATGGTAAGGTTGAAGTGAAAGTAGATGAAAATTTTGAATGCCCGCTCAGTAAAAATGAGAAACAGGTTCTAAAAAAATAACCCCTCAAACATTGCCAGCCCATCTCTTGACCCAGTGTCATCATCAATAGCCCTCTCTGGATGAGGCATCATGCCAAGAACATTTTTTTCTTCGTTGAAAATACCCGCAATATTTAGCAGAGATCCATTGGGATTAGCCTCGTCACTAAGATTTCCCTCGGCATCAACGTAGCGGAATGCTATCCCGCCATCATCTTCCAGCTTCCTTAAAATGTCGGCATCGGCGAAATAATTCCCATCCATGTGAGCGATTGGGATTTGAATCACCTGATTTTTTTTATATTTGCGAGTGAAGGCGGAGCTGTTATTTTCAACGCGTAGCGACATTTGGCGGCAAATAAATTTTATTTTTTTATTGCGCAAAAGAACGCCGGGGAGAAGGCCGGCCTCAGTCAGAATTTGAAAACCGTTGCAAATGCCAATGACGCGAACGCCTCTAGCGGCAAGTCTTTTTACTTCCATCATCACCGGAGAAATTGCAGCCATCGCGCCAGAGCGCAAATAGTCGCCGTAAGAGAATCCACCAGGAATAATGATAAGATCTAAATTATCTTCGAGTTTGGTTTCTTGGTGCCAAACTTGTTGAACTTTGCTGCCAATCTTTTGTAGCGCCACAACGGCATCGCGATCGCAATTTGAGCCGGGGAAAGTGATTACTGCTGATCTCATCCGATTACCTCATATTCGTAATTTTCGATGATTTTATTCACCAAAAGCCTGTCGCAAATCTCATCAATAATTGCCTGAATTTTTTCTTGATTGGTCTCGGCAATTTCCAGTTCCACAACCTTACCCTGCCTTACTTGCGAGATTTGTGGAAAGCCTAAATTTTTTACCAAAGAGGTTTCGATTGCCTTGCCCTGCGTGTCCAAAACACCTTTTTTTAGAGAGATCAAAATTCTGATTTTCATGGTTTAGTGTAGATTAGTTTAAGAAGTCGAACAGCGTAGGCGATTCATGTAAATTGTGGCTCCGACGGCATTTAAGTCTTTGTCACCATTGCTGATTTTGTACCTTCCGCCACGAGCAATTGGGTAGGAAAAATTTCCACAAAAAATATCGAAGGAAATTCCGTGATGGTAAGAGGAGTCGTGATCTCCGAATAGGTCGAAGCGCACTTCAAGATCAGTGAAATTTTTCTTTAAAAACTCAGAAATTTTTTGAGCTTTTTTGAGTTCCTCAGAAATTTTTTTTGATTTAATCTGAGTAGAAATTTTCTTGATTAGATTTTCCAGATCATCATTGGATGCGGTGATGCTGTTGATGATCTCACTATTTTTGCCAGATAATTTTCTGATCAGTGACAGATTTTTTTTCATCACCGCATCGCGTAGCTCATCATTATTTTTAGCTTCAATCTCATCCAAAAAAATCTCTAAAAAATCTGGTAAAGAAACTTCGATTAGCAGGTTTTTTACCTTCAATTTTTTTAATGCCGAAAGAGAAGTTTTAATGATTTCAAAATTTGACTTCTCCTCGTCGCAGCCGATGAACTCAACTCCCACCTGAGTTTGCTGACGGTCAGCATAAAGATTTTCACTTCTCGCGTACAGTACATCACCAACATAGCACAGTTTTAATGGTAAATTTTCTTGCTTCAAACGTGTCGACAAAAGACGAGAAATTTGCAGTGTGATGTCGTTGCGGAAAATTAAATTTTGACCGGAAATTACATCAGTTGCGCGGAATGAATTGCGGACTTCTTCCGTAGAAAAATTATCTTCGAATTCAACTAGCGGGGTTTTGATTAGGCGGTAACCAGCATTGAAAAAAATTTCCAAAGCGGCATTGATGTTTTTATGATTTTTTTCCGCTTCGTCAAAAAGCAAATCGTAAAAACCAACCGGTAGCAGTTGTTTGGGGTGAGAATTTTTTGTCATGCGTATTTTAGATCAGCCCAACTTTTTTCATCGCGGCTTCGATTCTTTTTTTTGCTGCAGGTGATGGAGTTACTAATGGTAGGCGAGTTTCTGGACTGCAGAGTCCAATTAGACTGGCGGCGTATTTTACGGGTATTGGATTGGTCTCGCAAAACATTGCTTCATGAAGATCGGTGAGTTGGTCTTGGAAGTTCAGAGCGGTTTTGTAGTCACCTTTTTCGCAAGCTTTTTGTAGGCCAACAACCAATTTCGGTGCAATGTTTGAAGTGACAGAAATCACCCCATTGCCACCCATGGCGTTGAATCCAACAGCAGTTCCATCTTCGCCGGAGAGGTAGGAAAATTCTTTTTTGATGAGTAGGCGAAGAGTGGCGATTCTAACTAAGTCACCTGTTGCATCCTTGATGCCAACAACATTTTTTAACTCAGCGATTCGTGCTAAATTTTCGTCAGAAATATTAATGGTAGAGCGTCCAGGAATGTTGTAGATGTAGAGCGGAATGCCACATTCATCCAAAGATTTGTAATGTTGAAAAACACCTTCTGGCGTTGGTTTATTGTAGTAGGGAGCGACGATTAAACAAGAGTCTGCACCAACTTTTTTAGCATGTCTTGTCATCATCACCGCTTCATCGGTTGAGTTGGATCCAGTGCCAGCCATTACCTCAATTCTTTTTTTTGCCACCTTAACGCAGAGCTCGATGACTAAATTATGTTCTTCATGAGAAAGGGTTGGAGACTCACCAGTTGTGCCGCAAGGAACTATTCCGCTCACGCCATTTGCGATTTGGAATTCAACAATTTTTTCCAAAGATGCTTCGTCAATTTTGTTATTTTTGAAAGGAGTAACGATCGCTGTGTATGTTTTCATTGCTGATGGATTTTTTTGAATTGATTCTGCTGTGACTGAGAATTAATTTTTGGCGTAGAATTTTCGCGGAAATTATTGACGCAATACCTTAAACTCAAGTTACAAATGACTAGCTCCGAAACCTTGTCCCAAGCCGTTAAAGCTGTTGCCGATGCTGATTTTATTTCAGCGCAATATTTACCAATTTTATTATTTTTAGCTGTCGCGATTGGGCTTTCTTGTGCAATAATGGTCATTCCATTTTTGCTTAACAAAATGTGTCCAGACAGTGAAAAAAATTCACAATATGAATGTGGATTTGAGGGCGAGGGGAGGGTGCGTAACGAGTTCGACGTGCAGTTTTATTTGGTGGCGATTTTATTCATAATTTTTGATCTCGAAGTGGCGTTTCTTTTTCCTTGGGCAGTTTCGCTTGGAAAAATTGGTGTCTTCGGATTTTGGTCGATGATGGTATTTTTGATCTTGCTGACGGTTGGATTTATCTACGAATGGAAGCGTGGCGCACTTGAGTGGAAATAGGGTTTGTAGCTACCGATCGCGTGTAACCACAAAGCTCGCAAGCTCCTCGAGCAATTCAGTCTTATTACCAAAAATTTTTAGATGTGCAATTGCTTGGTCTCGCAGTAAGTCGAGCTGCTTTTGAGCGTTCTCGAGTCCAATCACATCGACGATGCTGGCATTTTCTTTGGGTTTTTTGTGAATGATTTCGTCAATTTCAGTTTTGCCAATACTGACCCCATGATGATCCAAAATGTCGTCTTTGATCTGAAACGCTAAACCAAGGTCGTGAGCAAAGGCACGTAACGACCTTCTCTCCTCAGTGCCGCTGCGACCAATAATGGCACCAGATTCCGCCGCTGCCATAAAAAGTTCTCCGGTTTTTAAGCGATGCAACTTCACCATCTCCTCGTTAGAAATTTTTTTGTCCGCTTTTTCTAAATCGATCATTTGCCCACCAGCCATCCCCAAAAATCCTGCAGCTTTAGAAACTGTTTTGATCAGCTCGCATCGAACATTTGCATCCCTGTGAGTCTTGCTGTCAGCAAGTATTTCGAAGGCGTAAGTGAGTAAGGCATCTCCTGCTAAAATAGCGGTGGCATCGTTGAATTTTTTGTGACATGTGGGCTTACCGCGGCGTAAATCATCATCATCCATTGCTGGCAAGTCGTCGTGAATTAGTGAGTAAACATGAATGAACTCGATTGCAGTGGCGGTGTTTAAAGCTTCCGAAGGGGTGATGCCAAAAATTTGTGCAGCGGAAATAACTAAAAATGGACGAATTCTTTTCCCCTCAGACAGCGCAGAATAGCGCATTGCTTCAACTAGTTGCGAGTCAGAAAAATCGTGAGGTAATAATTCTTGCATTCGCTTCTGGACAAGAATCGAGCAAATGAGTAGGTCTTGTCGTAGTGATTTTTTTGTCATTGTTTCTCTGTAGTTATTTCTACGAATGCCTTTTTTCTCAAATCCATCAAATAGCCCTTGGCAAGGCTCTGCAGCTTCTTTCCGAAAATCATATTTCGTGCGGCGTTTAGATCGTGATCGGTAATGCTATTTTCAGTTTTTATATCGAGGAGCTTGAAAATGTGATGACCATCGGACAGTGAAACTAGGTCAGAATATTCGCCATTTTTTAATCCCGAAATTGCGGCGTAAATTTTTTGATCGATGTCGGCTTGAGAAACCCAGCCAATTTCGCCATTATTTTCTGCGGTAATGCTGCCTGAAAATTGCCTGACAATGTTTTTGAAGTCCGCTCCCTGCCTTAATTCGAAGACTAACTTACTAGCTAATTGTAAGCTATTTTTTGACTGGGGAATAAGAATTTCTGCAACGAAAAATTTTTTCACGTCAGTGTTAAATTTATGCTGTTCGAAAAATTCTCTCACCTCCACTTCCGCAACTTTGACCTTAGACCTAAGAACATCTGACATGATTTTTGACCACAAAATTTCTGCCTCAGCTTGCCTTAAATAATTGTCGAAAGACAGCGAGTTATTGATGAAAAAAATTTTAAATTGTGTGGCGTTTTTTTTCTGCTGCGTGGCAACGATGTCGATAAAATCTCTGACTTCTTCAGGGCTGGCTTCAAGCTTCAAGCTAGAGCCTTCCTGCCTGATCAGCTCTTCATCGATCATTTTGTCGATGACCTGATCCAATAATATTTTTTTATCTTGTGGAGAATTTATGCTGATTTTCGAAGCGCTGATGACGAAGCGGTAGCGGTCAATAGCTTCAGAATTTGTGATGGCCTTATTGTTAATTTTGGCGAGGATAAAGTCGGATTGATTGGCGGCAATAGAGTGGCTTTGGATCAGGATGGTGAGTGCGCACAGGGGGATTAGGATGTGCGCTTTCACTACTTTACTATCGATTTGTAAACATCGACGCCGCGAATGAGGTCAACCGCGCGGGCTAGTTGGTAGTCTTGTTCGTAGAGACCAATATTATCATCGCCGAGTTTTTCTTTCTTAGAATCCTCGATTACTTCCTGCAGCTTCACCTCGATGTGACCTTTGAGATCAGCCTCTGAATCGCGCTCATCTTTTAGTGGTTTTTCTATTTTCGCATTCACGACTTCGATATTTGGCTCAATGCCGTGAGCTTGAATGGATTTGCCGCTTGGGGTGTAGTAGAGTGAGGTAGTGAGACGCAAAGCTCCGTGATTTTTTTCCAAAGGAATTACGGTTTGAACTGATCCTTTACCGAAAGATTTTATTCCCATGATGATTGCGCGATGATGATCCTGTAAAGCGCCAGCGACAATCTCGGAAGCTGAGGCGGAGCCTTCATTGATTAATATTACGATCGGTAAATTGGGGATTAAATTTTCATCAGCCTCGTCAGCATATTCTTTGGAATCGGTGCTGCGTCCCTTGATCGAAACAATCAGACTGCCCTTGTTCAAGAAGGCATCACTGACTTTGATTGCTTGGTCCAAAAGTCCGCCGGGATTGTTGCGTAAATCGAGCACTAAGCCTTTGAGATTTTTATCGCCAATTTGGTTTTTTATTTTTTTGAGCTCGGTCTCTAAGCCAGAAAAAGCCTGTTCGGAGAAAGTGTTAATTTTGATGTAGGCAACGTCATTAAACTTCGCTGACTTCACCGCTTTCACTTTGATGATTTGGCGTTTGATCACTTTTTCTAGCGGAGCTTTTTCACCCTTGCGTAAAATTGTAACTTTTACATTCGTCCCTGGTTTGCCGCGTAATTTTTTTACCACTTCTTCAATTGGTAGGCCTACCGCACTTTTGTCATCAACCTTGGTGATGTAGTCACCGGATTTAATTCCAGCCTTAAATGCTGGGGTGTCATCAATTGCTGCCACCACTTTCACTACCGAAAATTCCAAAGTTATTTCGATGCCAATGCCGCCAAATTCTCCTTTGGTTTGCACTTGCATTTCCTTCAGTGCATCTTCGTTTAAATAAGAAGAGTGTGGATCGAGAGACGACAAAAGTCCGCTAGCAGCAGCCTCAGATAGTTGGCGATCAGTTTTCTCTTCAACGTAATCTTTTTTTACACGCGAGATGATGTCTTCAAGAAAAGCTTTCTGATCAACTGTATTGCTCTTGTCGTTAAACCTGAGTGGCTTGATGTTAATTTGAGACAGAGAGATGGCGGAGAAAAAACCAACAAAGGTTGAGATGAGAACGATCGCAGAGATTCTAAGATTTTTCATGACAGAGCTTCGAGGGGATTTTGATGATGAGAGTAGGTGGAGGTGGGAGCGGTGCGAAGCTAGCTACGCCAAGAGAGAGAAACTCAAATTAATTGATGCCGTATTCCGACTTAAGTTCGTCTGTAATTGTAGCAGGTGGCTCATCGCCATATGCGGAAAAGAGAATTTTTCCGTAATTTTCCAAAGAATAATGTCATCATTCAAAGCTTTTAAAAAAAGCTGAGTTTTAAGGCGGTCAACTAAAACGTAATACCAGGCATTGCGTCCGGCATCAATTCCCTTAACGAGATAAATTAATTCTGCTTGCATTCTTTTGATTGGATCGATTGGTTTTAAATTTTTAGGACCCTGACTGACGTCAGGAGTTTGTTGGGTTGGTTGAGGAGGTGTCTTTTGCAAATTTTGAGAAGTAAAATTTGTTTTTTTGCTAGCATATCTCTCAGCAAAACTTTTGCCGCCGCTGTTATTTTCTGCCATAATTTTATGAAATTTCTTTAGTGGTGTTTTGGGAGTTTTTTAACCACCAATTATTAATTGGTTTTTTTGAACCGCACGGACCATCATCCTTTGATACGCAAGGGCTTTTAATGTCGATTACTTTTCCAGAGCAAGAGGTAGCAAGGAGTAGAATGGATAAAATTAAAATTATTTTTTTCATTGGGGGATTGCGGTTGGAGAAGAAATGTTTGCCGGAAGGTAAATTTCAAATAAGAAATTTCAAGTAAGTTAAAGTCATGCAGGCATCACAGATTTTTTTTGATAAAATTTTAATTATTGGACTTGGATTAATTGGCGGATCATTCGCTAAAGCAATCAGAGATGCCAAAAGTAGTACAGGAATTTTTGCTTACGATTTAGATGAGGAGGCGTTGGAGTTGGCAAAAAGCGGTGGTGCAATTAATGGCGGCTGCAGTAATTTAGATATTCCTCAAGAAGAGATGCTAAGTTTTGATTTAATTGTTTTGGCAACGCCGCTTTCTACTTACGAAAAAATTTTGAAAGAAATCGCTGATAAAATTTCTCCACAAACTACTATCATCGACCTTGGTTCAGTGAAAGAAATTCAGGTAAAAAAATTTCTGCCGCAAAATTTAAAAGAAAATTTTATTCCCTGCCATCCAATCGCCGGATCAGACCAGTCTGGCTTCGATCGCTCATCGTCAGATTTATTTTTTGGCAAAAAATTCATCATCTGTCCAGAAAATACTAATCCGACTTCGTTAAAAAAAGTTGAGGATGTGGCAAGGAAAATTGGTGGCATTGTTGAATTTATTGATGCCAAGAGGCATGATGAAATTTACGCGTTGGTGTCACATCTGCCACAATTTTTGTCTTTTTTAACAAAAAAATTCTCTCCTAAAAAAATCGAAAATGATTTTCTAAAAACTGCCTTTCGCCTAGATAATTCAAGCTCCGAAATGTGGTCGGATATTTTTGAGTTAAATGGAAAAAATTTAGAAAAATTTTACCTAAAATTTTTTAAGAACTTAGAATTTTTTAGTAAAAATTTGGAGATGATTTTTGGGGAACGTTTTTCTCAAAATTCCTCTCCTTCGACAGTTGATGAAAAAGCTTTGGAAGAAAATTTTTCCGAGATTTTTTTCCGCATTTTAGTGGTCGTAAGTTTTTTAAAAATTCCAGAAATAAAAATATTTGAAAGCTATGCTGGAAGCGGCTTCAAAGACTTCACCTCGATCATCTCCATTCTAAATTTTGATCAAAAAAAGCTCCAAATTTTGATCAAAAAAAATCAGCAAAAAATTCTAAATTCTTTTAATCTAATTTCATGACTCAGGAAAGTTTGAACGAAATTCGTCCTTACCGCGCCGTTCATCGCAGGAAGTCGCGCCAGATTTTTGTTGGTAATGTTGCGATTGGCGGAGATGCGCCAATTAGTGTGCAATCGATGACTAACACTCCGACCACGGATGTGCAGGCAACCATCCGTCAGGTTAATGAATGTGCAGATCTTGGCGCCGAATTAATGCGCATCTCCGTTCCAGACAAAGAATCTTCTGATGCTCTAAAGCAAATAATTCCCCACTGCCAAGTTCCGATAATTGCCGACATCCATTTTCACTACCGTCGCGCCATTGAGGCTGCTGAATCTGGGGTGAAATGTTTGCGCATTAATCCCGGAAATATTGGCTCCGATGAAAAAGTTCGCGAAGTAATCAAGGCCGCGAAGGATTACGGTTGCTCAATTCGCATCGGAGTTAATGCTGGCTCTCTTGAACAAGATTTGCTCAATAAATACAAAACTCCAACGCCAGAAGCCTTGGTTGAATCAGCTCAACGCCACATGAGAATTTTGGAGGATAACGACTTTTTCAATTTCAAAATCAGCGTGAAGGCCTCGGATGTTTTTCTCGCCGTTGCCGGATATCGCGCTCTGGCAGCAGTTTGTGACTACCCTTTGCACATTGGAATTACTGAGGCCGGAAGTCTTGCGGCTGGAACGGTGAAATCTGCAATCGGGCTCGGGACGCTGCTCTGGGAAGGGATTGGCGACACGATGC
Organism: Rickettsiales bacterium; assembly: GCA_947496905.1. Taxonomy (GTDB): domain Bacteria; phylum Pseudomonadota; class Alphaproteobacteria; order Rickettsiales; family UBA1997; genus UBA2645. The sequence goes on from CANMEW010000009.1 coordinate 15,949, forward strand.
GAGTTTCACTTTCAGCTGATCCAAAGGAAGAAATAAAAGTTGCCTACCAAATTTTAAAATCTCTGGGACTGCGCCATCGCGGTGTAAATCTAATCTCCTGCCCATCTTGTGCTAGACAGGCATTTGACGTAATTAAAACTGTTGAAGCTGTGGAAAAGCGTGTGGAGCACATTAAGACTCCAATCACAATTTCAATTTTAGGATGCGTTGTGAATGGGCTGGGTGAGGCGGCTCACACTCAAATTGGAATTACTGGCGGTGGGGCAGGGCGTCACAATGTTTACATGAATGGTCAGCCAAATCACAAAGTTGGTAGTGAAGAGTTGGTAGATCACATTGTGGGATTAGTTGAAGCGGAAGTGTTAGAGCAGCAGAAAAATGTTCGATAAAAAAATCGTTAAAAAAAATTTTTCGCGTGGTGCAAAAAATTATGACGAAGCGGCTCTGGTTCAGAAAATAACGGCGGATGAGCTTTTTAACGTCAGCAAAGAATTCATCGTTAAAAATCAAAAAATTTTAGATCTTGGATCGGGATCAAGTTTTCTTGCGAAGAAAATCTCTGAAAATTTTCTGCAGGGAAATCTAAAAATTTTTGAACTTGATCTGTCTGTGGATATGCTTGAATTGTGGTGCGATCGACCAGAAAATATTTTTGCCATTCAGGGTGACATCGAACAAATCCCGTTTCAAAATCACAGTTTCGACATTATTTTTTCTTCTTTTTCCTTACAGTGGGTCAAAAATTTTCCTCAAAATTTTTTAAATTTTTTTTCACTACTTAAGTCAGGTGGAGTTTTTGCATTTTGCCTGCCGACTGAAGGTAGTCTTGAGGAAATAAGGGCAAAAAATATTTTTAAAATTAACGATTTTCCTCAAGTTAAAGCTTTAAAAGCGGCGTTGGAAAAGTCTGGATTTGAGGAATTTTTTTTTGAAACAAAATTGCTGAAGCAGGAATTCAACAATGGTTTTGAGGCTTTGAAATCGTTAAAAAAAATCGGCGCTAATTATTCTGAAGAGAAAACGAAGGCAGTTACAAAGGCGCAGCTGAAGCGCTTCAATGATGATTGTTCAAAAGTTACAATTTCTTGGAAAGTCTCTAACTTCATCTTTTTTAAAAAATAAAACATGATCGGAAATATTTTTAAAAAACTTCTCGGATTCAAAAAAGCTGACAAAAAATCCGAAGAAGAATCAAAAGTTGCTGCAGTCTTGCAAGTGAAGGCGGAGAAGCTTTCTAGCTTTTTGGATGAAAAATTTCAGTTGCTGCAAAGCGAGTTTTCTACCATTCGTGCAAAATGTAAAAATCTGCGCGAAACCAACTACAATCTTGGTGTAATGCATTTGGAAAAAGGAAATTTATCCGACGCAATTTTCCGTTTCCGTTTCGTAAAAAAATTCTGGCCCGATCTCTTCGACACTTATTACCAACTGGCTTACTGCTTGGTTTTAAATCAAAAGCCATTGGAGGCCAAAAAAATTTTGGAAGAGCTGCTGATCAAAAATCCCGACTACAATCCAAAGGCGCGCGATCTTTTGGAGCGCATCACCACTGTTCTTGGACGCTCATCAGAAGATGCGTAGCTTAATCTTTATTTCTGCGCTGAGCATTATTTTTTCGACTAGCGCCCTCTCCAAAACAATACCGGCGCCTGCCAAGCAAGAATTACAAGATGAAGATGAGTTCGAAACATTCGGCGCTGAAATAGAAATCTTTGATCCTTACGAAAAATATAATCGTAAAATCTATCGCTTTAATGACATTTCTGACCGCTATCTTCTTGAGCCGGTTGCAAAATCTTACGATAAATTTGTCCCAAGTTTTGTTAGAAAAACGATCAGAAATTTTCTTACCAACTTATCCCTGCCAATCTCGACAACAAACTCATTGCTGCAGGGTAAGACTGACAATGGTTTGGCGACATTCTCGCATTTTTTAATCAACTCAACAATCGGAATTGGCGGTCTGTTTGACGTGGCGGGGAAAAAAGAAATTTGCTACAAGGCGGAAGATTTTGGTCAAACTCTTGGGAGCTACGGCAAAGGTTCTGGAAGTTATTTAATGATTCCATTTTTAGGACCAAGCTCCACGCGTGATTTCAGTGGATGGCTCGTTGACAAGGCTGTCAATCCGCTAGGATTCAATCTTCTTGATGTTGGCGGAGAGAAAGGATTAGTGAGTTCAGATTACCGACTCGGACTCATGGTAGTTTCAGGAATTGATTTGAGAGAGAGTCTAATCGACATCATTGATGACATCAGAACTGAGTCTTTCGATCCTTACGCCACCATCAGAAGCGCTTACTTGCAGAAGCGTGCAACAGATGTTAAGAACTAAAAACATGGTCAAAAAATTTACCGCGAATTGTGATTTTTCTGGGAAGAAAATTCCTGTTACTCTCTATGTTGGCGATCCAGCTTTAGGCTCACATCCGCTTAATTTCCAGAATAAGTGGCTGGGCGCTAGCAAGGGTGGTAATGTGCCATCTGACATCATGGAATCCTTCTCGAAATTGGCGGATATTTCTGTAAAAAATCGTGTTTCATTCGAGGAATTATGCGCTTACGTAATCGACGAACTTAACTCAGTCAACTCAATTGCTGCCGATGCCAAGCAGGCAAGTGCACTTTCTTCTTCGGAAAAAAAAGACGACAAAAATGACAAAAAATAAAAACATCGCCGTGCTGATGGGTGGCTGGAATTCAGAGCGCGAAGTTTCGCTGCGCTCCGGTGAAGCTGTTTTTGAAGCGCTGACTAAGCTTGGCTACAAGGCGGTAAAAATTGATTTTTCTCACAAAATTTTTGAGCAATTACGGACGGCAAAGCCAGATGTAGTGTTCAATGCTTTGCATGGAACCAATGGCGAGGATGGCCGCATTCAAGGCGTTCTCGACATTCTTGAAATTCCCTACACCCATTCCGGAATCATCGCTTCAGCGGTTTGTATGGACAAGGTTTTGACCAGAAAAATCTGTGCAACGGTTGGAGTAAAATCGCCTCATTACGAAATTCTAAAAAAAGACGAGGATGCTCAAAATGAAGAAAAAATTTTGGCAATTGGCAAGCCGCTTGTAATCAAGCCCATCAATGAAGGATCGAGTGTTGGCGTGGAAGTGATTTTGTCCGACATGCCGTTTAATTTCTCGAAATATGAGTGGAAATATGGCGATGAAATTATTGTCGAAAAATATTTGGCCGGACAAGAAATCCAAGTTGCGGTGATGGATGGTAAGGCTTTGGGCGCAATCGAAGTTCGTCCTCACGGATTATTCTACGACTACAAGTGTAAATATACTGCGGGCATGACCGACTACATCATGCCGGCAGAAGTTAGTGCGGAAAAATATGCGGAAGTTTTGGATCTAGCGGAGAGATGTCACAAAGTTGTGGGCTGTCGCGGCGTGAGCAGAATCGACTTTATTTTGAACAATAAAAATGGCGGAGATGGTGAGTTTTATTTACTCGAAACCAACACTCATCCTGGTTTCACAGCAACTTCTTTGGTGCCAAAAATTGCTAAACATGTTGGTATTTCTTTCGAGGAAATTGTTGAATTTTTGGTTAAATCTGCGCGTCACGGATGATAAAATTTTTTCATCTTTCACGTCAAAAAATTGCCGATTTTTTTCTTACCAACTCTTTTCTGCGTAAGGTAAAAATTTTCCTTCATCAATCGGTTATACCGCTTGTTGTTAGAGCTCTTTTAGCCCTCGTAACGTTACTATTTCTAATTTTCGTAATATTAGAAATCTTTAAACCAACTCTTCTCACAAAGCTTTACGACAACGCTTCTTTCTATTTTTTCTACTACCTCAATCTCGACAATCAGGAATTCAATCAAATCAATGTGAGCGGCAATAATCGCGTCACGAAGGAAGAGATAATTAACATCGTAAATAGTTCTAAAAAACAAATTACCCAAAACGAATCGAATAGTTATCAGCCATTAATTCAAAATTTAATCGATGAAATTAAAGCCCAATTGCCATGGGTTAATAAGGTGGTGATCACTCGCAGCATGCCAAATATTTTAAATATTTCGATTACCGAATATGAGCCATTCGCCATCTGGCATAATGATGGTAAAAAATATGTTATCGACAGAGATGGAAATGCAGTTTTACTGAAAGATGTCGAGGAGTTTAGGGATATGATCATTCTTTCTGGAAGTGGCGCCAACACTCACGCTAGATCACTATTTAATATTTTTGCGATCGATCCTGTTCTTAGCGAAAATGTTTATTCGGCGACTTGGATCGGCAATCGTAGATGGGATATTCGTTTCAATAGTGGTCTTCTAGTTAAGCTGCCAGAAATCAATATTGCCAAGGCTTGGCAGGATTTAATAAAGCTTTACAACACACCTGGATCAGTAGTCGGATTAAAAATAATTGATCTACGCATTTCCGACAAAACATATTTTGAATATGACGACTCAACAATAAGAGAACTTAAGAGCTTGTGAGCAACCAATGGTAAAAAATTTAAAAAAAGGAAAAATTGTTGCTTGCCTTGACATGGGTTCGTCGAAATTGGTCTGCATTATTGCAGCAATTGACAATGATGAAGTTCGAATTCTTGGCTACGGGCACAAGGAATCTAAAGGTATTCTAGCGAGCGCTATTTCTGACATGCGCTTGGCTCAAAAATCCATTACCAATGTTGTTTCTGAAGCTGAGAGAATGGCTGGGTTCAACATTGATCGTCTTTTAATCGGTGTGTCAGGAAGTCAGGTTGTCTCTACTCGTAAAGAGGTCAGCGTTAAAATTGCTTCTGATGTCGTGAAGGCTTCCGACATTAACAGTTTAACAGAAAAAATTCGGGCAGATTTCAAAAAAAATAATCGCGAAATAATCCATCTAATTCCTCTGCAATACCATATTGATGATTCAGCTCCAGTAGTGAATCCGCGGTACATGTCTGGCGAAAAACTTTACGCCAAATTTCACATCATCTCCACCTCGCACACCACAATTAAAAACATCGAGAATTGCCTCAGAAGATGTCAGTTGTCGGTTAATAATTACATCGTTGAACCATACGCCTCCACACTCTCCTGCCTGTCAGACAATGAGGCAAATCTTGGAACTCTGCTAATTGACATCGGAGGTAGCTCCACCTCTTTCTGCATTATTTTGGAGGGGAAATTAGTCCATGTTGGTCACTCGCCAATTGGCGGTTCCCATATTACCAAAGACATCTCGACCATCCTCAATATTAGCTTTGAAGTAGCAGAAAAAATCAAAAATCTGAATGGCTCTTTATTCATTAGTCCGATTGAAGAAAGAGAGTTAATTAAGCTCAAATTCTTCGACAATAATGATGGTCAAAACATGATTCGCATCACTCGCTCAGAGCTTCGCGACATCATTAAATCTAGATTGGAGGAAATATTTGAATCGGTAAGAACGATTCTAGAGAAGTCTGGTGTTCCGCTCTACATTTTGAGCAACATTGTACTTACGGGTGGCGTGACATCAATCATTGGCAT
>CANMEW010000010.1 GCA_947496905.1 Rickettsiales bacterium
GAATGATTAACGTCTCAATGAAGCTCTGGTGCGCTATCAATACTCCAGAAATGTTTGAATTCTTTCAAAATAAGTTCTTGTCTATCTTTTAGGCAACACTCTCAAATCTTTCTCAAAACTAATGCAAAAAATCGTCGCAGTAATCACGGCTTGTGGTCGCGGAAATCGCTTCAACCAAGGCGAAGGGATTCCTAAGCAATATCTTCCTTTAGCGGGAGTGTCTTTGTTGCGTCACTCAATTTTGGCATTTTTGCATCATCCAGAAATTGATGATGTGATCTGCATCATTCATCTTGACGACGTAGAGCTTTACGAAGAAGCGGCTGCAGGTCTCGATCTACTCAATCCGGTTTTTGGCGGAGAGACTCGTCAAGCATCAATTCGTTTTGGTCTTGAGGCTTTGCGCGATTACAAGCCAAGCAAAGTTTTAATTCACGATGGCGTGCGTCCTTTTGTTTCTAAGCGCATCATCAATGGCATTTTAGAAAAATTAGAAACTCATCCAGCGGTAATTCCGGCAATTGCCGTTGAAGATACGCTAAAAAAATATTCCGACGGAAAAATTGAATGGACGCTCGAGCGTGAAAATTTGTGGCGCGCTCAAACTCCGCAGGGCTTTATTTTCGAAGACATTCTCAATTCGCACATCGCCTTCAAAGATTTACACTTCACTGACGATTCTGCGCTTAATGAATATGCCGGCATTCCAGTGGCTATTGTTCCGGGCTCGCAGAATAATTTTAAAATTACTACCGAGGAAGACTACGAGCGTGCGAAACGCGTGGCTTCAATGTTTATTCAGAATGTTAGGGAGGAGAATCGCTGTGGCGGCGGCTTTGACGTGCATGCTTTTCGCCAAAGGGAGGAGGGAGAAAGTAATTTTATTCGCCTGTGCGGCGTCGATGTTGAATTCGACAAAAAAATAGATGCTCATTCTGACGGCGATGTAGGCATTCATGCGGCAATTGATGCGCTTCTCGGAGCTAGTGGCTTGGGGGATATTGGCGATCATTTTCCGCCAACAGATGCGAAATGGAAAAATTGCGACTCGCGTGAAATGCTAAAAATCATCAATCATTTGCTGATCAAAAAGGGTGCAAAAATCATGAATTTGGACATCACCTTAATCTGCGAGAGACCAAAAATTTCTAAGTTTAAAGAGCGGATGAAGGTTGCTTTGGCTGAAGTTTTGAACATCTCCGCAACGCGCGTCAATGTTAAAGCCACAACCACAGAAAGGCTTGGATTTTTGGGCAGGGAAGAAGGAATCGCCGCACAGGTCGTGGCATCAATTTGGATTTCGACTGTGGATTAAGAGCGCCTCTAGAGCGCCTCTAAAAATTGCTTTTTTTGAGGCTTTGTTGCACAGCCTAAAAACAATCACCCTCACCGAAAACCCTCTCCACTCAAGGGAGAGGGTTTTCGGTGATGGTGTCCTTTCTGAGTTATGCAACAAAGCCCTTCTTCCGGTAATTTTTTCGCGAGCAGGTTCTCAAGAAGACGCAAAAAAACCTCGGCTCCGAATTTTTGGAACCGAGGTTTTTTGTTTTTGCGGGTGAGAATTTTCAACCCAGATCTGTTCTGGGTTGAAGGCGCTTCACAAGGGAAGGTTGTCGTGCTTTTTCCAAGGTTTTTGAACTTTTTTATTTTTCAAAATTTGCAAGGAAGAGCAGATTCTTTTGCGAGTATTTTGGGGACGGATGACTTCGTCGACAAAGCCGCGAGAGGCAGCAACAAAAGGTGAGGCGAATTTTTCACGATATTCTGCAACGCGCTTGGTTTTCGATTCCGGATTTTTTGCATCTTCGCGGAAAATAATTTCTACCGCTCCCTCTGGCCCCATCACGGCAATTTCAGCATTAGCCCAAGCGTAATTAACATCTCCACGCAAATGTTTTGAATTCATTACGATATAAGCGCCGCCGTAGGCTTTGCGCGTAATGACGGTAATTTTTGGAACCGTAGCCTCGCCGTAAGCGTAAAGTAATTTTGCGCCATGCTTAATGATGCCGCTGTGCTCTTGATCGGTTCCTGGTAAAAATCCGGGAACGTCAACAAAAGTTAAAAGTGGAATATTGAATGCGTCGCAGAAGCGAATGAAGCGCGCAGCTTTTTCACTGGCTTTGATGTCCAAACATCCCGCCAAATGCATTGGCTGATTTGCCACCACGCCCACTGTTTCACCTTCCAAGCGACCAAAGCCGACCATGATGTTTTTGGCGTAATTTGGCTGAATTTCGTAGAAGTCTCCTTCGTCTAAAATTTTCTCAACCAATTCCGACATGTCGTAAGGCTGATTTGGATTTTCTGGAATTAGCGTGTTCAAAGAAACATCAACGCGGTCAGCATCATCTGCAGTCGGGATTTGTGGAGTTGGTTTTTGATTGGAAAGTGGCAGGAAGTTGATCAGGCGGCGTGTTTGTAGCAGTGCTTCGATGTCACTTTTAAAAGTCAGGTGAGCTACTCCCGATTTTGAGCCATGAACCAATGCGCCGCCAAGCTCTTCCTGAGTAACCGTTTCATGTGTAACAGTTTTTACCACCTCAGGTCCCGTTACGAACATGTAGGAAGAATTTTCGACCATGATGGTGAAGTCGGTAAGTGCTGGAGAGTAAACCGCGCCACCAGCGCATGGCCCCATGATCAAAGAAATTTGTGGAACGACACCGCTGGCATCAATATTGCGCTGGAAAATTTCGCCGTAACCACCGAGGGAATCGACACCTTCTTGGATGCGTGCCCCACCAGAGTCATTAATGCCGATGACAGGAGCGCCAACCTGCACAGCTCGATCTAAAACTTGGCAGATTTTTTTTGCATGAGCCTCGCCCAGAGATCCACCCATCACGGTGAAATCTTGACTGTAGATGAAGACTAAGCGGCCGTTGATAGTTCCTTGGCCAGTAACTACGCCATCTCCCGGATGTTTTTTATCCTCCATGTCGAAGTCAGTGCAGCGATGCTCAACGTACAGGCCGTATTCTTCAAACGAGTCAGGATCGAGTAAAACTTCGATTCTTTCGCGCGCGGTTAACTTTCCTTTGGAATGCTGAAGGTCAATTCTCTTTTGACCGCCGCCGATTCTGGCTTCCTCTCTTTTTGAAGCCAATTTTGCAACATTGAATGATTTCATTTTATGCTGAATCTGGTTGGGGCGCCGCCCATGCGGCGTAAAACAAAAATTTATTTCAGTTTGGCGAGAATGGTTTCGCCGCCAATCATGGTTTGGCCGACGAGTGATTTAATCGCGACAGTTTCTGGCAAGTAGATGTCGGCGCGACTACCGAAACGAATGATTCCGTAGCGATCACCGATGTGGATTTCTTGCCCTTCTTTTAAGTCGGAAACAATACGGCGCGCGACTAGTCCAGCAACCTGAACAAAAATCACCTCCGTACCATCCTTTGTTTTTACGACGGCAGAGTTTCTTTCATTTTCTGAGCTCGCCTCGTCAACATTCGCACTCAAAAATTTTCCTGGTCTGTAGCTAATTTTTGTGACGGTTCCGCCAATCGGCGCACGATTTACATGAACATTGAACACATTCAAAAATACACTGATTTTGTTGAATTTTTTATTGCCGTAGCCGAGGTCTTCTGGAGCGGTAATGCCATATTCGATGCGGGTTACCACGCCGTCAGCTGGGCTTACAACAATATTTTCTTCAACTGGAATAATTCTTTCTGGGTCGCGAAAGAAGAATACGCACCACAATGTCGCAACTAGACCAATGAGTCCAAGAGTGTTGCTTAGTAGAGCAAAAATCGCAGTTACTAGAGCGAAGATAATTATGAATTTGTAGCCCTCCTTGTGAATTGAGAAGGAAACTAGTTTTAGCGCGTCAAAAAAGTGAGTCATGATCAAGTTTTGTTGGTTACGGGAAAAAGGGGATTGGTTACTCTTCGTTGGATTTTTGCCAGATTTTATCGAGCTCTTTCAGGGAAAGTTTTTTCTTCTCAACTGGAGTTTGGGTCAAAATGAAATCGATCGTTTTTTCTTCAATGATTGAGCCTTTCAGCTGCTGAACTGCTTGCGCATTTTTTTGGTAATATTCGAACACGGCTTTTTCTTGCTGTGGAAAGCGCGCTAAAATTTTGCCAATTTCTTGATTGATGTCATCCGTGGTTGCTTCGATTTTATTCTTTTGCGCCACTTCAGACAGAATCATGCCGCAGCGAATCATGCGCTCAGCTAATTCGCGCTTCTTTTCCTTAGCCTTATCCCTTTCTTTGTCGCCTTTGAACAAGCTTGGATTGGTTTTTAATTCCTCTTCGATCTCCGCCCAAATATTGTTAAATTGTTCCTCAACTAGGCTTGGCGGTAGATCGAAATCATATTTTTTATTAAAAAAATCGAAGAGTTCTTTTTTGAAAAGATCGCGAGAAGTTTTTTGGTAGCTGCCTTCGATCTGCTTCTTTACTGCTTCCTCAAGAACTTCCCTACTTTCCATGCCAAAATTATTTTTAATAAATTCTGGCGTGAGTTGTGGCATTTCAGCGGTTAGAACCTCGTTTATTTTTACATCAAACTCAGCTGCCTTAGCGGCGAATTCTGCTTTGTGATATTCCTTTGGAAATTTTACCTTAACACGCACCTCGTCACCGGCTTTTTTACCGACCAGCTGCTCCTCGAAATCATCAATAAAACTTTTACTGCCAAGCTCTAATTGGTGGGCTTTGGCGGCACCTCCATCAAATTCTTTTTTGTCAATTTTTCCAACGTAATCAATATTGACAGAATCACCTAATTTAGCTTTGTAAGGGAGATCTTTGGCATCCCATTTGCGGTAAAATTTAAGTAATTTATTGAGAGATTCATCCAAGTCAGAAGCGGTAATTTCGACCTCTCTTTTTGAGATTTTAATTTTGTCCAAATCAATTTCTGGAATTTGTGGGTAAAGCTCCATTGAGGCGGTGATTTCCACATCCTTATTTGGTTCAAAGGTTTTCATGTCGATTTTAGGAGGCAGAGCCAATTTCAAATTATTATCCTTCACGATTTTTTTGATCGTGTCGGAAATAATTTTGTCGGACTCATCGACCATGATTGATTGACCATATTTTTCTTTGATCACTTCAATAGGAACCAATCCTTTGCGAAATCCTTTGAGAGAAACATTGCCGCGAACCTTGGCGATGTAGTCATTAATGCGAATCTCGACCATTTGGTAAGGCACGATGATGTGGTAATCTTTTTTTAGTTTTTTGTCGTAGGTATTTTTGATTTGTACTTCCATGTTAGATTTTGATTAATTGACGTTACGAAACCTGCGCGACTTCTCTGTCCATATTAAACCTCTTTCAAAACCCTACCTTTTAGCAGTAATTGTTCGGTTGGTTCGATGCTCGGATCCGCACCTACATTAGAGTAGGCTTACGTTCCTGTGCTTCGATCCGCCCTCCAATTCCTCGCTAAAAGCGGGTTTTGAAATAGGTCTATTTAAAAAAACTTATGCCACATCTCACAATCGAACATTCATCCGACATTCAAAAAAATTCCGTAAAAATTCTGCAGACGGAAATTCAGAATATCATGAGTGGTGTTGAGGGAAATTTTGATGCTGATCAATGTAAGGCCAGATCATTTTCTTTCGATGAATATTTAGTTGGCAAGCTAGATCAATCCGCCGCTTCCTTCATTCACATTACTTTGAAAGTTTTAACTGGTAGATCAGCTGAGGTAAGAAAAAATCTCGCAGAAAAAATTTCCCAATTTACTCAAAAATTTTTCCTTGAGTTGAAGCTTGAAACGCAGCGCTGCGATATTTCGGTCGATATTGTGGAGATGGAGCGCGACATCTACCAAAAAACTAGGGTTTAATTTTCGCGGTACAAAACCAGTCTGTCGCGGTAAAATTCATATTTTCCAAACTGTCTTAAGAAGCTCATCCCTAGTAGAGAAGTTCCCATGTCGGCATTATTTACAGATGCCGAAACATTGTGGAATGTCGCATTGCCAACCTCCAGCTTCTGCAAAATAACTGACGCCCCCCAAGACTTACCATTGGCGGTTTGGTACGGTTTGTTAAATGTAAGCTTCCCCACATCGACGCCAATTTTTCTCGCCTCATCAATTCCGATCACAATGTCGCTAGCGCCAGTATCGATCATGAAGCGCATCGGAACGCCATTCACTTTTACATCCAAATAAAAATGTCCATCTTGCGAGAGGTCGATGGTCATCTCTCCAGAATTTCCAACTTGCGCAACTGATGGGTTTAACTCTCCCAAAATGCGTTTTTTAAAATCAGAAAATTCGTAGCGATAGCTGTAAACTACGATGATCGCAAGACCTAGAGCAGACCAAATCGCCAGATATTTCAAAATTTTAATAAATTTGAATTCGCGACGAAAAAAGATGCTGCTGGCAAGCATGGTTAAGATCAGCGCTAGGTAAATAAAATTTTGCCAATCTCCGCTTTGAAAGCCGCTGAAACCCATCCCTAAATTTTCCTTAAAATTTCCAGAACCTGTAAATTTTCCTCATCTTTTCCAATTGTCATGCGCAGGCAATTTTCTAGGCCGTAAGCTGTCATCTCACGAAAAATAATTCCATTCTCTAGCAAAATTTGATTCACCTTTTGGCAGGCTTCAGCACTACCAAAATCTAGTAAAATAAAATTTGTAACCGACGGATGAGCCTTGATCGACGGGTGTTTTACAATTTCATCGAAGAAAATTTTCAGCCATTTTTTATTGTGATTTTTTGAGGCGATAAAAAATTCCTCATCCTGCAGCGCCGCAACAGCAGCGACTTGCGCCGGCCCACCAACGTTAAATGGTCCACGGACTTTGTTCAAAATGTCGGCAATGTAACTTGATGAATAGCACCAGCCAATGCGTAGCGAGGCCAGCCCATAAATTTTAGAAAAGGTTCTGGTCACCAAAACATTCTCATTTTTATTTACTAAATCGATGGCATTTGGGTAATCGCTTTCATCCACGAACTCTTCGTAGGCGTGATCCAGAACGATCAAAATATTTTTTGGAGTGCCGCTAATTAACTTGCTGATTTCAGATTTATTGAGGTAGGAGCCGGTTGGATTATTTGGGTTGGCAATAAAAATAATTTTTGTTTTGGTGGTGATGGCATTAATGATGGCAGTAACATCAGCCTTGAGATTTTTTTCCTTCACCGCAACCGCAATTGCACCAACGCGTTGGGCAGAAATTGGATACATTAAAAATCCGTGCTCGCTGTAAATTATTTCGTCATCCACGCCAGCAAAGGCTGCGGTGATTAAGGCGATGATTTCATCGGAGCCTGCGCCGCAAACAATTCTTTCCTCATCAATTTTATTTTTAGCGGCCAGAGCCTCGCGCAGCGTACCGCAAGAGCCTGCAGCATAACGAAAAATTTCATCGACATGACTTTTGTAAGCCTCGATTGCTTTTGGGCTAGAGCCAAGAGCATTCTCATTCGAAGATAATTTCGTGGATTTTTTGCTGCCAATTTTTGCCTTCCCCGGGACGTAATTTTCTATTTTGAGAAGATGTGAATGTGCTGTTAGGGTCATGTTTAATTTAATTTGTTGATGAGGTGCTGCACCTTCTCAAAATCGTCAAATTTAATTGAGATTCTTCCACTATTTTTGAAGGAATTGTAGGAAATTTTTGTCTCCATCCCAATTGATTCTGACAGCTTGCTACCTAGCTTTGTGAGATGCTCTCCATTGATGAATTTAATTTTTGACTCAGTCCTAACCAGAAGAGGAACATTGTGGATTTTTTCCATTCTCTCGTCGCGGACTAACTCTTCAGCATCTCGAACAGTGAGTGATTTGGAGATGATTTTTTTTGCTAATTTTTCTGGATCGCTGGAGCTGATGATGGCGCGCGCGTGACCCATGGAAATGAGTTTTTGGTCGAGCAATTCGCGCACTGTTTGCGGCAAGGTTAGAAGTCGCAAAAGATTCGCAATGTGACTGCGACTTTTACCAACCATTTTGGCGATTTGATCGTGAGCGTGAGAAAATTCCTCGACCAATCTTTTGTAGCCGTTTGCTTCCTCAATCACTGACAGATCAGACCTTTGAATATTCTCGATGAGTGCTAGTTCCAAGGCTTCGCGATTATTAATTTTTTTCACAATCGCTGCAATTTTTGACAGTCCGGCAATTATTGTGGCACGGAATCTTCTTTCTCCGGCGATGATTTCGTAGCGATCTTCCTCGCCAATTTTACGCAAAATTATTGGCTGAATTAACCCGCTTTCTTTGATTGAATCAGCAAGCTCAGTTAGCTCAGCTTTGGCAAAATTTTTTCTCGGCTGATAAATTCCTGCGACAATTTTTTTGACATCTATTAGCTCAACGAGCTTGTGACCATGGGTATTCGCCGCCATTTGGCTTTGCGATTTATTTTCTCCCAATAGCGAGGCTAAGCCTCTACCGAGCTTTCTTTCCGGAGTTAAAGTTTCGTTAACTTTCATGTTTTTCCTTTGCGGTAATTTCTTGAGCGAGGTTGATGTAGGAAACAGACCCAGAGCATTTCGAATCGTAAATTATCCCAGGGACACCGTGAGATGGGGCTTCAGATAGGCGAACATTTCTTGGGATAACATTTTTAAAAACCTTGTCCTGCAAAAAGTCGCGCACGTCGAGCTCCACCTGCTCGGTTAATTTATTCCTGCGGTCATGCATGGTTAGAATGATGCCGCCAATTTCTAGGTCGTGATTTAAATTTTCTTTCACTAATTCCAGAGTTGTGAGCAAATGGCTCAATCCTTCGAGGGAAAAAAATTCGCATTGCATCGGAATCAGAATTGAATCCGAGGCGATTAAAGCATTGATGGTTAACATTCCAAGCGATGGAGGACAGTCGATGAAAATATGGTCAAAATCTTGGAGTAGATCTTGCAACGCAATGCGCAGTAGGAATTCCCTTTTCTCGACATTAGCTAATTCAATTTCACAGGCAGACAGATCAACGGTTGAAGTAACAATTTGTAGATTCGGAATTTTAGTTGGGAGTAGCGCCTCTTTGATTGAGCAAGAGCCAATTAAGATTTCGTAAATCGTTTTTTGTCTTTGCGATTGCTCAATGCCAAGCCCAGTGCTGGCATTGCCCTGAGGGTCGATGTCGATTAGTAGAGTCTTTTTCCCCATCGCCGCAAAAGCCGCAGCAAGATTCACCGCAGTCGTGGTTTTCCCTACCCCGCCCTTCTGATTTACGACAGAAAAAATTTTTGCTCGTTTGTGATTGCTCATCTCTAGCTAGTTGATAAATAATAACTTCAGGATGCCTCTGAATCTTCGGTAAAACCTACGTTCCACGTGAAGCTCACCTCTTTGTTTTAAAAAAATCTTTTAGCAATTTTTTGGATTCTTCGGCGGCAATTCCAGAATAAACTTCTGGCCGATGATGGCAGGATGTGCTGCTGAAAATTTTGGCACCATTTTCAACTGCTCCAAATTTTTGGTCAGATGCCGCGTAGTAAACTCTTTTTATTCGCGCCAAAGAAATTGCCGACGCGCACATCGCGCAAGGCTCTAATGTTGAGTAAATATCGCAACCATCAAGTCTTGAGGAATTTTTTATTTCTGTAGCTTGACGAATGGCTAAAATTTCAGCGTGGGCAGTTGGGTCACTCAAAGTTAAATTTTGGTTGTGAGTAGAGGCAATAATTTTGCCATTCTCAACAATTACCGACCCAATCGGCACCTCATTTTTTTCGGAAGCTATTCTTGCCTGCCTCAAAGCCTCATCCATAAAAATATTCTTCACAGCGCCCCAACTTTTTTAAAAATTTTTAAAAAGTTTTTCGTGGTTTCCTCAGCAATTTTTTCTGCAGTTAGACCTTTTAATTCAGCGATAAAATCGACGACATGCTTGGTGAGAGATGGTTGATTAATTTTACCGCGATGTGGTTCTGGCGCCAAATAGGGCGAATCAGTTTCGACTAACAAAAATTCCAAGGGCAAAAATTTTACAATTTCCTGAAGTGCGGAGGCATTTTTAAAAGTAACGATGCCAGAAATTGAGATGTAGATTCCTAGGTCTAAAGCCTGCCTGGCCAATTCTTTCGAACTAGAGAAGCAATGTAGAAGAGCTGGAAATGTCGAGTTTTTTTGCTCTGACTGTAAAATTTCCATCATGTCCAAATCGGAATCGCGGCTGTGAATTATTACTGGAAGATCATTCGTTTGAGAGGCGTGAATATGCTCAAGAAAACTAATTTTTTGCAGATCAATCGCGGACTTGTCATGGTAGTAATCCAATCCAGTTTCACCAATCCCAATAATTTTTGGATGCTCTGCGCAAATTTTAATAATTTCTGCGGCGGTAATTTTTGGCTGCTCAACAACGTTGCAGGGATGGATTCCTATTGATGCGTAAATGAAGTCGTAGCTTTTTGTGTAGCTCAAAAGCCTCTCAATCTCAGTAATTTTTGTACAAATTGTTTGCAGAATTTTTACGTTATTCGCCAAAGAATTTTTGACCACTTCCTCCAGTTTTAATCCGCGCTCTTCAATCAAATCTAGGTGGCAATGGCTGTCGACAATGTAACCAATCAAATTGCTCTGCACTGAATGAATCCGCGCATCCGCAATAGATTTATTTTTTTTAAAAAGTCCGGCTTCTTCAATCAGATTCGGCATATTGGACATTTGATGCGTGGGTTAAAAATTTCAGAAAAAAATGCCCCTAGTTCCGCCACTTACTACTGCGCAGCAAACGCGGAACCTCCCCCTAAACAGGTGGATGATTTCTTGCCGTGGTTGCCAGCTTTTTTTGGCTTCGGCGTCGCATTTTATTTTAGCTTCGAAGTTAGTTTTTTGGGAAAAATTTCTACCCTCTCCATCCTTCTACTCACCTCTCTTCTCCTCTCTTTTTTAAATCGCGATTCACGCAGATCTCTTCTCTTTGTTTCTTGCAGCACCTTTTTGCTCGGAAGTTTTTACGCTCATTTTTATCCAAAAATCTTTCTCAAACAAACTGAAGTCACCGGAAAAATTTACGTTGACGGTGTTGGAAAAATTGAATCGGTAAGAAAATTTTACAATTCTGCGAATGGTCGTCAAGGAGTGAATTTATTGATCTCGGAGCCGAAATTGTACCGCGCAGCCTTTGTTGAAAAAAAGAAAAAAATAAAAAAGCCAAGAAAGAAGCGGTTAGTTCAAGCAGAGCAAGACAATCCCACTAAGCTCATCAAGAAGCCACGAAAGAAAAAATCTCCAAAAAAAATTAGCGACAAAAAATTTGAAACCCACTCTCTGAATCTTGAAGGGGCGCAGGAAATTGACCGCAAATTTTTGGACTATTCAAAAAATTACCAGCAGGTGGCGTGGCGCACCATCAATGGTCATGAAACTTTCCCAAACCCACCACAAAAAATTTCAGTCAATTTGGTGGGGAATTTTCAGAATCTCGCCGTCAATGACGTGGTCTCGATGCGCATGATGTTGCAACCGCCAAATGCCAAAGAATTTCCCGATGATTTTGATTTTGCGCTTGATGCTAAAATGAAGAAAATTGGCGCTTACGGCTTTGTTTTGGGGGAGGTAAAGATTGTCGAAAAGTCAGCAATTTCTAGCTCTGATGAGTGGTTTGCTTCCTTGCGAGAGAATATTCGCGGTAAAATTTTTGCCACGCTGCGCGGCGATTCCGGCGCAATCGCTTCTGCACTTTTAATTGGGGATCAGAGTCAAATCTCCAAAGATTTAATGGGTAAAATTAGGAACTCAGGGCTAGCTCATCTTCTTTCCATCTCTGGCTTTCATCTCGCGCTTGCTGGGGCAATTTTTTTTCTTGGCACGCGCTTTGCCTTGTCTCGCAGCGAATATTTAACTCTCCATTTTGATTTAAAAAAAATCGCCTCAATCGCCTCAATTTTTGCCACCTATTTTTATTTAAAAATTGCCGGATCACCGCTGCCCGCTCAGCGCGCCTTCTTGATGGTGCTTTTCGTTTTAATCGCTCTGTTTGTTGGTGAAAAAATTAATGCGAGAAGGGCGGTAATGACCGCCATTTTACTGCTGATCCTATTCAATCCCTACGCTGTTTTTAACATTAGTTTTCAACTTTCTTTTGCAGCAATTCTAACTCTCGGAGTCTTTTACGATGAGCTTTCCAAGGTGATTAGGCAAAATTATAATCGCGGTTTTTTCAGAAAATTTTTACGTTATTTTTTGGAAATAACTGCGGTCTCAATTTTGATCCAAATCGCCACCTTACCCTTTTTGATGCACTCATTTCAAAACGCCGCCATTCTTGGGTTCGTAGCAAATATTTTAGCGATTCCATTGACCAGTTTTTTAGTGATGCCGCTGGGATTTTTGGCATTACTCCTAATGCCGCTTCACTTGGAAAGGCATGCTTTGTTTTTGATGGAAAAGGGAATTTTTCTCCTCGAAAAAATCGCAATTCTTATTGCAGAAATAGACTATTCTTACTTCGCCAGCCAACTCCTGTCAAGTCTTGGACTCGTAATCGCAATTCTTGGATTGCTGCTAATTTGTCTGACAAAAAGTCGGCTACGTTTTATTGGAATTGTGGTATTTGCACTTTCCTTCACGACGTTTTTTTTCAATCAAAAACCAGACATTTTATTTGATGGTGAGCAGAAATTTTTTGCTCTCTTTGACGAAAAAAATGGGATGGTTTTTTCTAAAAAACTAAGACCTTCGAAGCAGCGTGAATTGTGGATGAGGAAGATGGGCGAAGATGAGTTTCGCGTTTTTGATCACGACATTTGTGACGAAAAAAAATGCGTGATTGAGAAGGGTGGGAAGAAAATTCTAGTGCTGCTTGGTAGAAATAAAATTTCTGAGATTTGCGATGGAAGTTTTGACGTGCTAGTGAATTTGACCGCGAAATACACGCTGCCGGCATGCATCTCAAGCGACAAAATAAAAATCGATAATTTCGATTTTTACCAAAAAGGCGGACATTTTTTCTACTTTAGCGGTGACAAGTTTTTGATCCAAACCACTCGATGATTATACCAGAGCTGAGAGGTTCCTTCAGGTTTCAAGGAGCTCTGGTATATTTGCGGACTCTAGTCACTAAACATTCTTTCAGCGCTTCCTCAATTCGTGAAATTGTTTTGATTTCAATTTTGTCCAAAACCTCTTTTGGCATTTCCTCCAAATCCTTTTTGTTAAATTCGGGAATCAGAACCGTTTTGATGCCTCCACGCAAAGCGGCGAGCAATTTTTCTTTCAAACCACCAATCTCTAGCACCTTACCAGTCAATGTAATTTCTCCGGTCATTGCGATGTCTTTCCTGATCGGTCTGTCACTTAAAGCAGACATCAGAGCGACGCAAAGAGCGACGCCGGCAGAAGGTCCATCTTTTGGGGTGGCACCTTCTGGAACGTGGATGTGGAAGTCGTATTTGTTAAATTTTTTCGCATCAATTTTAAGAGATTTAGCAATTGATCGAGCGTAGCTCAGGGCTGCATGCGCTGATTCCTTCATGACGTCACCCAACTGTCCGGTAATTTGAATTTTGCCGCTGCCTTCAAATTTTAGTGCTTCGATGTCTAGTAAGTCCCCACCATATTCCGTATAGGCAAGTCCCGTTGCCACTCCGATTAAATCCTTTTCCTTGGCGATGCCGTAACTACGCTTCTCAATACCAGCATATTTGTGTAAATTTTTGGCGGTGATGCGCAGAGATTCAGATTTTTTGGTGACGATTTCCTTCGCAGCTTTGCGTGCTAAATTAGCAATCTCACGACTTAAATTGCGGACTCCGGCTTCAAAAGTGTAGCGACGAATCAGTGTTAAAATTGATTCATCATCGATGGTCAGCTCGTTTTTTGTCAGACCATTTTCGCTACGCTGCTTGTTGAGCAGATGGTCTTTGGCAATGTGTAGTTTCTCACTTTCAGTGTAGCCGGAAAGCTTAATGATTTCCATGCGATCGCGAAGCGGCACCGGAATTGTATTCACGCTGTTCGCCGTGGCAACGAACATTACTTTGGAAAGGTCGTAATCTACCTCAAGGTAATGGTCGGAAAAAACTGAATTTTGTTCGGGATCCAAAACTTCCAAAAGCGCTGAAGATGGGTCGCCGCGGAAATCATGCGACATTTTGTCAACCTCATCCAGAAGCATCAGAGGGTTGATGGTTTGCGCTTTGCGCATCGACTGAATAATGCGCCCTGGCATTGATCCGATGTAAGTTCGGCGGTGCCCACGAATTTCTGATTCATCGCGCATTCCACCCAAAGAAACTTTGACATATTTGCGATTGAGTGCCTCAGCAATTGATTTTGCCAAAGATGTTTTTCCCACGCCGGGAGCGCCAACTAGGCACAAAATTGGACCTTTAGAATCTTTGGTTTTCATCTGCACCGCGATGAATTCGAGAATGCGTTCTTTGATTTTGTCGAGACCATAATGGTGCTTGTCGAGAATCTTCTTGGCTTTGTTTAGGTCGCCAGTGGGCGTGGTTTTTTTATCCCAAGGCAGAGAACAAATCCAATCGAGATAATTACGCACCACGCCTGATTCAGAAGAATAAGGATTCATTTTATCCAATTTTTTTATCTCAGTGTCGCATTTTTTTCTTACTTCCTTCGTCAGCTTTAATTTTGCCAGCTTGTCCTTGATCTCATTGGTCTCATTCTCTTCATCTTGACCAAGTTCCTTCTTAATATTTTTGATTTGCTCATTGAGGTAGAGCTCCTTCTGATGCTTAGTAAATTTGTCTTGGATCGATTTACTAATCCGCTCTTCCGCCTGACCAATGGCTATTTCGGACTGCAACATCTCCAACAATTTGTAGAGTTTTTTTGCCAGATCCTCTTCTGCTAAAACTTGCTGCTTGTCCTTCACTGCGCCGCCGATGTAGGTGGCGATCAGATAAGCCATTTCGTAAGGTGAGCGCACCTTCGCAATCGAAGACAAAACTTCTGGAGAAACGCGCTTGTTGAATTGTCCATATTTAGTGAAGTTTTCGATGCAGGCCTTGATGAGACCAAGCATCTCTTTGTCATCAGTGGCAAATTTTTTCTCGAGACCAATCTCCACTTCGCAACTAAAGAACCGGTCAGTTGAAAGAATATTCTTTATTTTAGCGCTAGACAAGCCCTGCACTATTACCTTCAGGGTTCCATCGGGAGTAAGGATTGACTCAATAATGTTACAAACCGTGCCGGTGTGGTAGATATTTTTCTGATCGAACGTGTCATGATCCGGATTGGTTTGAGTGACAACAAAAATTGGCAGTTTTAACCGGCGAGCCTCTTCCGCAGAATTAACTGATTTCTCTCTGCCTACCAAAATTGTGGTGGTCATTTGCGGAAAAATTACCACATCGCGCAGCGGCAAAGCATGTAAAATTCTTAGCTGAACTTGTTTCTCAGTCATAGATAAATGAATGTGGAGTGATGTGACGGACCCTAGATAATTCAGGAGTAATTTTTTGGGTGATTGATCCGAGTAAGGGGGAAAAGTCGATCGGTAAGTATTAACCAATTTACAAATTACAATGGCAATAGCTCTGGCATTTCTAACCACCATCGCCTTCGCAGCGAGTTTATTTTTTCATTTTTTATCGCGAGAGAAGCAAAAATCCGCACAGCTTTCTGGCAAGCTGGAGCATGCCGAAAATGAGATAAATTTTTTACGCGCAGAAAAAGAAAAGTCGGAAACGAGATCCGAAGAAAAAATCAATTTCTTGCAAGAGAGAATTTTAGATTCTGAAAAACAGACTGAGCTCTTAAGGCAGTCGCAGCAGCAACTCGAGAAGCAGAAGCAGGAATGGAGTCATGATAAAGAAACCATCCTCCTGCAACTTTCGTCCGACCTAATTAAAAAAAATAATGAACAGCAAAATCAGGCAAATCTAGAGCAGGAAGAAACCATTAGAAAAATTACCGAAAATCTTTTTAAAAACTTTGAAAGCGTCACCACGAAATTAAGCGCATTGGATGACGAGGTAAAAAAATCGACCAAAGAAGTTGAGCAAACGAAAGCTGCCCTACTCACGCCTGGAGGCTCTGGTAGAAGCTCGGAGATCACCTTGGAGAATATTCTAAAATCTTCAAACTTGATGGAAAAAGAAAGCCTGAGCTCAGTTGGCGATTACGTTTTGCAATCGCATTTTGGATCATCAGCGGCGAGTGAGGCCAAGCGTCCCGACGCAATTTTATTTTTACCAAATGATCAAATCGCCGTCATCGACAGCAAGTCATCCTCCTATTTTTTTGAATTTTCCGAGGCGGATAAAAGCAATGATGAATCTCGCAAGAAGGAGGTTCTAGGTAAGATAAAAGACATGTTCCGCAGGCACCTCGAAGACTTGAAGCGCAAGGATTACGCCAAATTTTTATTTGAAGAATTGCGCACAAAGAATTCTTCCGACTACAAAATTTTTTCGATCATTTTTTTGCAAACCGAGCAGATGCTGGAGGTGGTTAAAAAGGCCGACAGAGAATTCGAGCAGAGAGCCTTTGATGCCGGAATCATTGTTGCAACGCCGGTTGTTCTAATTCACCTTTTGTCAAACGTGAAGCATGTGTTTGATCGCATTAAGCAGGAGAAAAATATTGAGATCTTGAAAGTAGAGGTGAGGAAGCTGTTAGACAATCTGGTGTCAATTGCGAAGGAGTCAGGAGAGGTTGGAAGGTCAATAAACAAGGCCCTGATTGGTTACAATAAGTTAGCAAAGAATCTAAATCGCGCGACGGTTTTGAGTAAAAATATTTCCGAACTTGGCATCGAGGGGAAAAAATCTGCAGAAGTGAAATTGCTCGAAGAAGAATACGAGGTCAGCGAGGCAGAATGATTTTAAAAAATAAAATCTCCCTGCTCACGATCGAAAATTTAGAAATAAAAGTGACGCAGAAAAGGATGAAAAACATGCGCGTCGTTATTCATCCTCCCCTTGCCGAGATCAGAGTTTCCGCGCCTTTGCGCCTAAGCTTAAAGCGCATCAAGGCTTTCGTAATTTCGAAGTTGGATTGGATAAAAAAACAGAAGCTCGTCGTTGAAAATCAAAAAAGAGAATCTCCAAAAAAATTCATTCAAGGCGAGCTCCACGATTTTTTTGGAGAAAAATATTCGCTAAAAATCTTTGAAAATAGTGCTACCAATTCAGTGAAATTGGTGGAGGAAAATATCCAAATTCGCAGCAAGAAAAGTCATGCCAGAAATGGTCTCGAATTAATGCTGGATAAATTTTACCGCGAACAATTAACAAAAATTATTCCGAAATTCATTGCTGATTTTGAGAAAAAAATGCATGTCAAAGTCGACGAGTTCAGAATTAAAAAAATGAAAACCCGCTGGGGCACTTGTAATCCTATGGCGCGGCGTATTTGGATTAATTTAGAATTAGCAAAAAAACCGGCGCAATGTCTGGAATACATTGTTTTGCACGAAATGGTCCACTTGCTTGAACGTCACCACAATAAGAAATTTTTCGCCCACATGGATCACTTCATGCCTGCTTGGCGCGATCACAGAAATAAACTGAAATCATGAAAAAACTAGTAATCGCAATTGATGGGCCGTCCGCTTCTGGCAAGGGAACTTTGGCAAAAAAAATTGCCGCTCATTTTAATTTGAGTTACCTCAATACCGGCGCTTTGTACCGCCTTGTTGCTCTTCGCTGCCTTCAGCAAGAAATTTCTGACCCTGAAATTTTCAACGCAAAAATTCCCGAATTAACAAAAAATATTTCTGAGGGAGATTTAGAAAATGATGCGCTTTTTGGCGAAGATGTCGGTGCAACTGCCTCAGTAATTGCCAAAAATAAAAAATTACGCGACGCGCTTTTTGCTTTTCAGAGAGATTTTGTTGCGAAGGGAGTTGAGAAGAGAAATGGCTGCGTGCTTGATGGCAGGGATACCACGACGGTTATTTGCCCTGACGCTGATTTTAAATTTTTTGTCACGGCCGATGTTGAAATCCGCGCGCAACGAAGATTTTCACAGCTACAAAAAAAAGGTGAGAAGGTAAAGCTTGAGGAGATTTTGGAGCAGCTGAAGAAGCGCGATTGGAATGATTTAAACCGAGCAGACGCACCGCTGAAACTCGTGTCAGGAGCGGTGCAAATCGACAATGGAAAATTATCGATTGAGGAAAGTTTTCAAAAAATTCTGAGAATCATGTTAGAAAAAACATCCTAAACGGCGGTTTTCGGCAGATGATGTACTGACAATTGAGGTGTGCGTGACTTGGATGTGTTGCTGGGATGTAAAGAGAAGGTTTTGGAATTCTTCGCTACTAACCGAAAGTGGTTAGCGCTCAGAATGCATTCTCGGATTGCGGATGAAGAGAATTTTGACATTCGCTACGCTAACAAAATTCTATGCCAGAGTAGGAAATTAGGGCTTCAAGTAGCTCTAGGAACCTCTGAAAAACCATCTTTTCCGGAAATTTCTTCGTTACCAAATTTTTTCGCGAGCACGTACATCAAGGGTACGCTTTCCTGCTCAAAAATTTGTTGCCTAAAAATTTCTCGAAAAATCTAGGTTTTTCAGAGGTTCCTCTAATATTTCTCCGAATGAAATTCTTGTACCGGTCGGGCGTTTGATTTGGAGAAAATTGCCGACTTAATGATTTGATTCATTTGGCTTTTGGAAATCTCAATTGGCGTTTGCATCACATACCACTTCACGCCCTCTTTGCATGGCGGAGTAGTGAAGGAGCCGTCGTAAAAAAAACTTTTGTCATCCGACTTTACGATTTTTGACAAATCTATTTTCCCCTCCACGCCACTTGTCGTCAGAAAATTTACTAGTTTTTTAAACTCAGAATTTTCCTTGCCGACTTCCAAAAAAATCCCCAACACTAGCCACTGCTCATCATCGCTTTTGTGGTAGATTTGCAACTCAAGAGAATGTTGTGCGCCATCAAGCAAGTGTTCGCTCGGATGGCGAAACAACATTTTGCGCAACAGGTATTTTTTCTTGCCGCGAAGTAAAAAATTTTGCCCCTCGGAATTGCCGTCAAAATTGATGTTCATCGCGTAATTTTCGCGCTGCTTTTCGATGTCAGAAAGCCTGTAGGAAAATTTTAAATCGCCATCTGTAAATTTTTCTTTGATGTCGATTGGCGATTGATTGTAGCCGATTTTGCAGAATTTGAATTTCTCATCCAGCTCACCCCAATATTGTGGCGCACTGCTTCCTTCATAGCTCCAGTCTTTTTTACAAGACACTGCTACGACGCTTAAAAAAATTACTAAAAAAATTTTCATACCCCTCACTCAATAAAATTCTTCACGAAGTCCTTCAGAGAAATTATGGGCGCCTCTAAAAATTAGATTTTTTTGAGTAATTTCTAGGCATCCAAATTTTTGAGCAGGAAAGCGTACCTTGATGTACGTGCTCGCGAAAAAATTTGGTAACGAAGAAATTTCCGAAAAGGATGGTTTTTCAGAGGTTCCCTACGTATCTGGAGAAAATTTTACCTCGTCATCTGGCCAAAATAGCTCGCGGTCTGAGGCAAAAAATTTAAAGACACGCTCTAAGCAATCTCCTTCGTAATCCAGCCGCCGCCAAGCACACGAGAATCTTGGTAAATCACGCAGGCCTGTCCGGGTGTGATGGCGCGTGTCGGTGATTTCATTTCCACTTCCGCCTCACCATTTTGCGTAATTTTTATTACCGCAGGCTCCTCTTCATGATTCGACCGCAAGCGCACTGAAGCGTGAATCTCGTCAGTTAAGTTAGCGTCAGAGATCAGCCAATTTAAGTCGCGAATCTTGAATTTTTTATTTTGCAGAAATTTTTCTTCGCCGACAAAAACCACATTTTCTTTTGGATCAATCTTAACGACGTAAAGTGGCTCGGGGTAAGCAATGCCAATGCCTCTTCGTTGTCCCAAAGTAAAATTAATGATGCCCGAATGCCTGCCTAAAATCTTTTTTGTTTCGATGTGGACAAGGCTTCCCTCCCTGAAAGCAGTTGGTCGGTGATGCCTAATTACTGCGGCGTAATCGCCATTGGGCACGAAGCAAATATCTTGTGAGTCAGGCTTGTTTGCTACCTCCAAACCTAAACGTTCCGCTTCTTTACGCGTTTGTTCTTTGCTGTTTGCACCTAAAGGAAATCTTAAAAAATTGAGCTGCTCTTTGGTGGTGGTGAATAAAAAATAACTTTGATCCTTGCTGTCATCAACCGCCTTCAGCATTTGCACTTCGCCATTCTCACTCACCTCACGACGAACGTAATGACCAGTCGCTAAGGCATCGGCGCCAAGGTCTTTCGCCACTTTAAGCAGATCACGGAACTTTACTGATTGGTTGCATTTAATGCAGGGAATTGGCGTTTCGCCTTGGAGGTAGGAATCAGCAAAATCATCAATCACCGAATTTTTAAACAGGTTTTGGTAGTTGAGGATGTAGTGGGGGAAGTCGAATTTTTCGGCGACTTTTTTAGCATCGTAAATGTCGGTTCCGGCACAGCAGGCATTTTTTTTCTTCAGCGCCTCACCCATGTCGTAGAGCTGCAGCGTAATGCCAATCACATCGTAGCCTTGCTCTTTTAGAAGGCAGGCAACAGTTGAAGAATCAACCCCGCCTGACATTGCGACGACTACTTTTGTGTTTTGAGAAGTTTTGTTAAAGCCAAGCGAATTCATTTACTCCTTAAGCTTAACTTCTTCTCGAGAAATATCCCTCTCCAGATCTTCAACTTCCCTCTTCAGCTCGGCAATTTTGCGCTCATTTCCTTCTGGGGTTTTTTCGAGATTTCCGAGCTCAAATTCTTTCCAATTTTTATTAAATTTTTTCATTTTTAAGGCACTATGAAGCTGTGATTTTTCTCGCCCTTTTGGATCAACCGCAAGATCTTCCATATTTCCAAGCAACGGGTTACCAGCCTTCAAGCGAATGTCCGAAGCCTTTAATCCGATTGCATCCTCAAGCGATTTAATACCAAACTGCAGTTCTATGTTGTTAGTATTGATGAGGTTGTTAATTCCATCCTTCTTAATCGATTCCTTGAATTCTGCGAGCGCAATGAATTCATGAACTGCATTTTGCCCTAGATTGATTTGCTCGTTAATCGACAAGGTATGTTCTGCATTAGATGTTACTACCGGTCCATTCGGCAATTGGGCAACTTGATCAGCTCCAACATCAGACTTCCCAGCCTTATCTTCACCAGCTTTTGTCAATAGCTTCTCTATGCCTTCTTCACCACCCAGAGCTCTTTTGACATCAAAATTTCCAGCAAACATTCCGCCGCGCACCTTTCTCAATTTTTCGCAATCTCCGTCCGATCCGTCCGAA
>CANMEW010000011.1 GCA_947496905.1 Rickettsiales bacterium
GCGGTAATTCCTTCCTTCAATTTTCCAGTAATTCTAAAGCCAATTACTTCTGGGATGAGCATCGAGATTGGCTGGCCAAGCATTGCAGCCTCTGCCTCAATTCCACCAACCCCCCAACCCAAAACTGAAAGACCGTTGATCATTGTGGTGTGGCTATCGGTGCCAACGACGGTGTCAGGATATGCCAGCAGCTCGCCGTCGACTTCTTTGCTCCAAACCACGCGCGCCAAATTTTCTAAATTTACCTGATGGCAAATGCCCATTCCGGGCGGTACGGCGCGGAAATTGTCGAAGGATTTTTGTGCCCATTTTAGAAATTCGTAACGCTCGAAATTGCGCTCAAATTCAAGATCGACATTTTTTTGTAAGGCGTTTTGTGAGCCATGAAAATCAACCTGAACCGAGTGATCGATTACTAAATCAACCGGCACGAGAGGATTAATTTTTTTTGGATCACCGCCAGATTTTTTTACTGCATCACGCATCGCCGCCAAATCAACAACAGCAGGCACGCCGGTGAAATCTTGCATCAACACGCGTGCCGGAGAGAAAGCAATTTCAATTCTTTTTTGAGAGTCTTTTACCGAATCAATCACGGCTTCGATGTGAGTTTGAGAAATGACGTCACCATCAAAATTTCTAATCAAATTTTCGAGCAGAATTTTTAAGCTGAATGGGAGTTTGGAGATATCGCGCCCAACCTTTATTGCCGCATCTTGCAGCGAAAAAAATTTGTAACTTTTTCCAGCAATTTCTAACGAAGATTTTTTAATGAACTCGGACATGATTTTTTTCGTGATTTGAAGAGTTGGGGAGAGGAGTGATTTATTCGCGTGCTGCAGATCGGTGATGCTCTGTAACAACATGATGCACTGATGCTGGAGAAGGAGACCGCGCTGACTGACCTTCCTCATGATTAGGTTCGTGATGCGAAAGATTTCTGCCATGCAACACAGACTCCGCAGTGAATATTACGGCGTGAGAATCAACTGATGTAGCGCTTGATGAGTTTTCTGAACCATCATTCGCAACTTCATCGCTCGCTAAAATTGTTGGCGCTGGAGCTGCAGAAAATTGTAGGACATCTGCACGAGTCTCACTTTTTTCTTCGCTGCGAGATTCTGATTTTTGCAACTGCTCCAGAACTTCTGCAAAACCTCTTTCTCTCAATATTTCTGCGTAAGTATCTTTGTAATTTTCGTAGAGGTAGGAGTTAGTTTTTTCTCTGAAATATTCGCCGATATGCTTTCTTAAAATATCATCATCCAAACTGCTCACTCTCTTTATTTGATCGAGAAAATTACACCTTGGTTCCAAGCTGCACAAGTCAAGCAATTGGAAGAAAAATCTTTTTGAGCTATTCTCTTCTCTGAAGTAGCTACTGAACCAATCTTTGTCAGGATGGTTGATGGCTAGACACATCATCGACAAGCATGTTTTTAAGCCATTTTCTGGGAGTTTTTCATATTGCTGCATCAAGGAATTAGTTTGACTCCGAGTACCAATTTGGTGGCCATCAAAAAATTGCATCATGTCATCAAAGTAAGTTTCCAAAAGATCACTCACATTTGCCAACTTGTTGACCAAATTTTTTCCCCCAACCGCGTCTTCTCTACTCATTTTTAGCTTTTGGGTTATTTTTTCCTTTCGTTGGAAGGCGCTGCTGATGATGCGGTGCCATGAGTAATCTGTGACAATGGCGGCATATTACTAAGCGCATTAACTTCAGTGCCAACAGTATCAGCACTTTTATTTCCAAATGAGATGAAAGCGCCATTTGCATATGTTGGCGCTGCGACGGCAACTGTTGTAGGAGTGGTAGTTGAAAGATGAGAATCAACTCTGTCTCCATTCATTCCAGTAGCGCTGTCCTCAGTATGTATAGTTTGTGGGCGAGATTCATCCTTTGTTTCCATGCGCTCTTTTTCTACCAATTTTGCAACAGACCCTTTGACTGGTTTCGAGCCAAACATTTTGTCGGCAGATTGATGTCCGCGGTCTCCTTCCCCTGAATTAGTTGGCTCTTTTGCTGTTAGGCTCATTTTGTTTAAATTGTTAAAAATATTCGCCATCTCCGAGTCGTTGCTCCCATTTGAGGTTGCATCCTCGTCGCTCCCATTTGGGGTCGCATCCTCGTCGCTCCCATTTGGGGTCGCATCCTCGTCGCTCCCATTTGGGGTCGCATCCATTGCAACCGCTTTACCACCCCCAGATTTTTGCAAGATATTTTCCATCTCATTATCCGTTTCTTCGTCAGACGAATGCTGAATATTTTGCATCCGTGCCTCCAGATCGTGAAACACTTTACCCCTTTTATTATCAGTGTTATTGGTAGTGTGATCATTTTTTCTCTTCATGTTTTCTCCTAATGTGTGATTAATCGAACTTGCGTAAGTGCCATAATGTTTGGGCGGATCGAGAAAAAATCTTCCGCAAATCACTGCGTCAAGAAGTTAGGTTGCCAAATCTTTTCTGGTACAACCAATGGCGCACTTCACAACAAATTAGTAATCTTCTCAATCATCACATCGCCAAGTTCTTCTAGGCTTTTGATGGCAATGGAATTGCGGTAGAATTCTTCCGTGGAATGGCCAATGCCAATGCCGACAATTTCAATTTTTGACGATTTCTCAATTTTGTTAATCACATGCTGCAAGTGGTCTGCGAGGATGTCGGAATCATTCGCTGAAGAAGTGGAATCGTCAACCGGCGTGCCGTCGGAAATCACCAATAAAATTTTCCTTTTCTCAGCGCGCTGCATTAGGCGGGACCGTGCGAAAAGCAACGCTTCGCCATCAATATTTTCCTTGAGCACACCTTCCTTCAGCATCAGCCCCAGATTAATTTTTGCTTTTTTAAAACTTTGATTGAAGTGCTTGTAGATGATATGACGCAGCTCGTTTAAACGTCCCGGATTTTTTGTACGCCCCGAGCTCTCCCATAATTTACGCGCCTTGCCGCCTTTCCAATCTGCCGTGGTGAAGCCAATAATTTCAGTTTTGACCGCGTATTTTTCCAAAATTTCGGCGATGATTTCGCAAGCCAGAGCACTCATGACAATAGGATTGCCGCGCATCGAGCCCGAATTGTCGAGCAGAATTGTCAGCGCAGTGTCTTGATATTCGTGATGTTTATTACTGATCCAGACATCTTCCAGCATTGGATCAATCACCAGTCGCGTTAATTTTTTACGGTCTAAAATTCCGCGCGAAGAATCGCGTTCCCGCAAAGAATTTTGTTTGGAGAGAAGTTTTTGCTTCAACTTCAAACTCATTTTTTTGGAAATTATCTGAAGCTTCGCAAGCCTTAATTCGAGTTGATCACGCAAAATTCCGAGCTCATTTTTGCCAATTAATTTTTGCGGAAAAATTACTTCGTCAAACTTGTTAGTAAAAATTTTGTAGGCATTTTTGAATGCGATTCCATCTTCTTCCTCACTAGCTTCAGCCCTTGATTTATCTAGCCTAATCGCAGTGTCATCATTTTTTAAATCGGAGATTTTTTTTGCGGTCTCATCTTTTTTTTCACCATCTTGTGGCAGCTCTTCCTCATTATTTTCAGTAAGATTTTCCTCCTCTTTGGCATCAATATTTTCTTGTCCAAAGCTACTTAAATCATTTTTTAGTTTTTTACTTTCTTGCTCAGTTTTTTTGCTTCTGCCTTCTTCCGCCTCATTTTGTTCCTCTTTCAGCATCTCCAAAATCTGCAAAACATTTTGCGCAAAATCCTTTTGGTCGGAAATTTTTTGAGCAAGATTTCGGATTTCTCGTAGAATTCTTTTGCTCAAATTCCTCTTCAGATCGACAATTAGATTCTGAGTTTTTGTGCCGATTTCTGCTGCAAAAAATTCTTCTAATAAAATTAACGACAAGTCTGAATCCGCTGACGGCGTATCTTCTTCGATCTTCTGCAAAATATTTTGAACGACACCGCGGTAAGAATTTTTTACCAAGGCAATCACGCGAATTTTTTCAAAAGCGTCAAAAAATTTTCTCTCTGCTGCGTCGGGAATTGCAATTTGGTGTGAATGTTGATCGTGGAAAAGCAGGTAGCAGGCGGCTAGATCAAAGGCGGATCTGAAATGTTCGAGAGGATTTTCTTCGGAGATTTTTTGGAGCTTAGGAAGGGAAACCTTTTGCTTCTCGATGAGTAAATTCTGATCCCAAGTGAAAAAATTATTCTGCTGATTTTCGTCAAATTCAACTTGGAGAGAATCGCTGGCTGCAAGTGCGCGCAGAGTTACGATTAAATTTTCTTTGGCGTCGTTAATTTGAGAATTTTTTGACTTCATGAGGGAAGTGGCACCGCTTCGCTACGAAGTAGACTGAAAATGTGAACATCAACAAAATTTCCACGATGGTAGCGATGTTGGCGCAAAGTTCCCTCAAGCGTAAAGCCGCATTTCAGCAAAAGATGTTTTGAGGGAATGTTGGAGGTGGCAACGAAAGCCTCGATTCTGTTTACCTTCAACTCCTCGAAACCATATTTTGTTATGGCATTGATTGATTTCGTCATGATGCCCTGATGCCAATATTGCTGCGCTAAATCGTAACTTATTTCGATGCGACTTTGGTAGCGATTGTGATTGGTGAGACCAATTGAGCCAATCATGGCGTCATCGCTTTTGTGGGCGATTGCAAAATAAGCGCCGTCATTTTGGTAAAAGATTCCGCGCCAATAATGCAGCTCACGCTTCGCTTGCTCTAAGTCTTGAGGTATTTCGCAGAGAATGAATTTGTTAACTTCCGGATCGGTGTAGTAGCGAAAAAAATTCTCGACATCGGAGTCTTGTTTTTCGCGCAAGAGTAAATCTCCCAAATCAATTTGAGGAAAATCTTTTGGAGCAGTGTGCGTGAATGGTTGGGTCATACCGAATTTGATTGAGGGATGTGAGGCTATTTTTTTTGATCTAAATCAGATTCGGTATGGGGTTCCCTGCGAATGCGGGGCGCCGCTCGTGCGGCGTAAGAAATTAAAATTACCGAATCTGATTGAGGGATGTGAGGCTATTTTTTTTGATCTAAATCAGATTCGGTATGGGGTTCCCTGCGAATGCGGGGCGCCGCTCGTGCGGCGTAAGAAATTAAAATTACCGAATCTGATTGAGGGATGTGAGGCTATTTTTTTGAATTGTTACCGAGCGATTGCATAACTTCTGGTGGCATGTATTTTTCATCATGCTTCACCAGTAATTCTTGTGAAAAAAATTCATTTTTTTCTGCAGAAAATTTTCCTTTGGCGACCACCCCTTGCTTTTCTCGGAACAGATCTGGCAATAGTCCAACGTAATGAATTTTTAAGTCCTCATTTAGGTCGGTAACAACAAATTCTGAAGTCAGTGCATCGATTTTTTTCACGCTATTTTCTTTCACCAATCCACCAACTCTAATTGGTCGGTTGTGAATTTTTTTTAAAATCTCAGGTTTCTTTAACTCGCTCGGAGAATAGAAAAATACCATGTTTTCGCGAAAGTTTGAAATCACGAAAACTAGCGCTAGCAAAGAAATGAGGAAGGTTGATCCAACAAAAATTATTCGTTTTTTTTTGTGATTATTTTTCACCGCGCAGATTTTTTTAAGTTAGATTTCGCGGAAAAATATTTAATAATTACGAATGCTGCCAAGCTGAAAAAAGCAGCACCAGCAATGATGTAAGTGGCATTAACGTAGAGAGAATAGTCCATAATTTTAACCCAGATCCGTTATTAGACTTCGAGAAAAATTTCGCTAAGCGTGAGCAGCTGGAAGTGCAAAATTCCCTTCCAGCTGCCGCGGTTAGTAGAAATTTTGCCGAAGAAAATTTGCATGAAAATGTTCCAGTTTCAAAAATGGCTTCGAAGCGCACAGGACTTAATTCCAAAGAAAAGCAAATTCGATCTAATGACGGATCTGGGTTTAACTTGGTTGCAAAATAAAAGCCCGATTCCTAGCTTGCGCGACCTTGTTGTTAGTAGGCCTGGATAGCTCAGTCGGTAGAGCAAAGGACTGAAAATCCTTGTGTCGCTGGTTCGATTCCGGCTCCAGGCACCATCCCTCAGGTGCCACACCATCCTTCGTAGCTTACTCCTCAATCATCGCCACAGCCACATTCCTTCCGCAGTCCCTCTCTCCTTTGTGAGTCGATCTTCTGAAACTAAAAAAATCCCTCTCATTTTCGTAGGTGTCGATTCCTAGATTTTTGATTTTTTCCACACCGCCCTCATTCAATTTTTTCTCAACGTAACTAGGTAGATCGAACAGCCATTTACCAGCGTTAACAGCATTTTTAAAAAATTGTTTATTGGTTGGATTCTCACCCAAAAACTCATCTAAAAATTCTTGCGAAACCTCGTAAGAATTTTGCTGAATCATCGGTCCAATTACCGCTTTGATATTTTTTGCCCCCAAATTTTTCATCGCATTAACTGTCGACTGAATCACTCCCAGCTTTGCTCCACGCCACCCCGCATGCGTTACGGCGATTATTCCTGCCACTTCATCTGAAAATAAAATTGGTGAGCAATCTGCGGTAACTACGGCAATTGCGACATTTTTTAAATTGGTAACTAAGGCATCAGCCTTGGGTAAACTCTGCTCACCAAAAATTTTTTCTTCCGCATCCACAACCGCAACTTCCCTGCCATGGATCTGGTTTACGAAAAGTAAATGATTGTGCCTCATGCCAATTTCCTCAAGCCGGCGAGTCACATTTTTTCTGTCGGAAAGTTCGCGATTGGTCAAGCAATCCTTGCCAAAAAAGTGGTGCTTTATTTTCACACTCGTGACCTAAAAAATTTTAACTTTTCCAAATATTCCTGCGGATTTTTGATCTTAACCACCGATTCTTTCGGCGTAAAAAACATGTCATGGAGCCTTGTCAGTAAAAAGCGCATCGCTGCCCCAACCAAAGCGATTTTCAAGAAACTTTTTTCTGCATCAGAAAATTTACGAATGGCTTCGTAGCCACTCATCAGGGATAAAAATTTTTCTTCGACGAAATTATTTTTTTCATCAAAACACCAAGCATTCGCAGTGATTGCGAAATCGAAAATAAAAGCGTCGGTGGCGGCAAAATAAAAATCGATTACCCCGGAAAGCTTCCCATTTTCATCGAAAAAAACATTGTCTGGGAATAAATCGGAGTGAATTGCGGCAGCAGGCAAATCATGGCGCCACGCACTTCCAAGAAAATCTAAATTCTGAGAAATTTCCTCATTTAAATCGCGTTGGTAGCTTTCCAATAAGTGCTCGAACTTAGAAAATAAAGCTCTCCAGCCATTAATTCCCAAATCATTTTTTCGGCTCATTGCAAAATCTGACGCCGCCAAATGAAGCTGCGCTGAAATTTTTCCAACTTCAAAACAATGGGTTGGAGTGATGCTGTTGTAGTAGCCATCATCTTGAGGCCTTAATGTTGCTCCACTTAAAAAAGTGACGATTGAAGATTGTTTTTCTTTTAAGTCGGAAATGATTGATCCGAATTTGTTGGTAATTGGGGTAGGGCAGTGGATGTTTTTTTTGGCCAGATGAAGCTTAAAATTTACAAAAAATGGTAGGTCATTTTTGTCGATTCTCGATTCAAAAATTGTAAGAATGAAGCGGCTAACACTGGTTTCGAGAATGAAATTTGAATTGTCGATTCCTTCGGTGATTTCTTTGAAATCGATCAATTCTCCAAGTTGGTAATTCCGCAAATGAGTGGCAATTTCTTGCTTGGTTAGCTTGGTGTGGACTGCCATTATTTTTTCTCCTCCTCTAGCTTAGATTTTTCTAAACCTTTGCTCCATATGGCATTAGACCGGATATTGCCTGCCCATGAATTAGATTTTTTTTGCAACGGATCAACTTTCTCCTGAAATGTTGGAAGGCGAATTTTCTTCACTATTTCGCTGGTGAGACGAGCAATTTCTGGATCAATTTTTGCTCTAATTTTTGGATTAAAAATTTTCTCTAAGAAATTGGTGCTATTGGCAAAAAATTCCATGACATCAGACGTGGTAAAGCTCCCGCTGGCATTAACATTGCGAGAGATGCTGAGTAGCTCGAAGTAACGAGCAAAAAGTTCAGACAGAAATTGGCTCGGCTTGTAAAGCTTTAGAGCGTCGATCATCAGTCTTTTTATTTCACCCTTCAGCACCAGACTTTGCGGTTCCCGATTCTTCATGTCGAAACCAATCGCCTTCCTAAAATCTTCCCCAAAATTAATTCCACTTTCAAATTCAAGGGCATGCGCCATCTCGTGCGCCATCAGGTTATGCGACAAGTTGCGCAAAATGATTTTTGGTAAATTTACGCGCAAAAATTGCCCCCTGCTTTCGTCGTAATAATTTCTCTGTTCAGTGAGGAAGCATCCAAGATTGGTATCCCAACCGTTAATAAATTTTATTTCAAAACGAAGCTGCTTTTCTTTGAGCTTGGTAAGAATTAAGTCTAGACCATCTTTGAAGAGTTCGATGCGGTAGAGGTCGCAAAAATTTCTTAAAAATTTTTCTACGCTCTCACTGTTCTCACAGTCAATTTGTGGCGCGATTATTCGGTGTAAAAATTCCGTCATTAGTTACCAATCATAGAAAAAAGTTTTCGCTGTGGACAATTAATTTTGCCAAAAATAAAAATCTCAAAAAACAATATGTAGTGTGGTTTTACTTAGAAATACCACTAGATGTAGTTAGAGCGCGGTTAGAAGCCAAAGAGATGCCATCGAATAGATCAATCTAATTTTTCCTTAAAAATGTCCAAGAAGCCAGTTGCAAAAACGTCAAAAGCAGAAGTTCTAAAAAAGAAATCCAATCAAAAATTCACAGTTCAAATTGATCCAAAAAAAGATCATAAGCTGAGCAACTTTGGCAAAGCAGTTTTAAAAGATCGCTACTTAATGCCAGGTGAATCTTACCAAGATTTATTCGCACGTGTCGCCGCATATTACGCTGATGATCAAGATCACGCCAATCGTCTTTACGACTATATTTCGAATCTGTGGTTCATGCCCGCTACACCAATTCTAAGCAATGGTGGCACTGATCGCGGACTTCCCATTTCCTGTTTTTTGAATGAATCCTCAGACTCTCTCGAAGGAATTGTTAGTCTGTGGAATGAGAATGTTTGGCTTGCCTCAAAGGGTGGCGGCATTGGCAGTTACTGGGGAAATCTGCGTTCAATCGGAGAATCTGTGCGCGGCAATGGCAAAACTTCCGGCATCGTTCCATTCATCAAAGTGATGGATTCGCAAACTTTAGCAATTTCACAAGGCAGCCTCAGGCGCGGTTCGGCAGCAGTTTATTTGCCGATTCATCATCCAGAAATTGAAGAATTCATCGACATTCGTCGTCCAAATGGTGGAGATCCAAACCGTCGCTCCCTTAACCTGCATCATGGAGTTGCGGTTACCGACGAATTTATGAAAGCGGTTGAAAAGGACGGAGAATTTCACCTCAGAAGTCCGCACAGCAATCAATCTGTTGAGGTTGTGAAGGCGCGTGCTTTGTGGATTAAGCTACTAACTACTCGAGTTGAAACTGGTGAACCTTACATTCTTTTTATTGACGCTGTTAACCGCGCAATTCCAGAGCATCACAAAAAACTTGGTCTCAATGTTAAGACCTCAAATCTGTGCAGCGAAATTACTCTTCCAACTGGAATTGATCATTTGGGGAAAGACCGAACAGCCGTGTGCTGCCTGTCTTCACTCAATGTAGAATTTTACGATGAATGGAAAGATAACCCAAAAATCATCGAAGATGTAATGCGTTTTCTAGACAATGTTTTACAAGATTTCATCGAAAAAGCGCCGGAAACAATGTCTAAGGCGAAATATTCTGCGATGCGTGAACGTAGTGTTGGTCTTGGCGTGATGGGCTTTCACTCATTTCTGCAAAGCAAAAATGTTCCGATGGAATCGGCGATGAGCAAAGTTTGGAATAAGAAAATTTTTCAATTCATTAAGCAGGGAGTAGATCGCGCTTCAAAATTATTGGCGAAAGAAAGAGGCTCTTGCCTTGATGCCGTTGATGCTGGCGTTGAAGAAAGATTTTCTAATAAAATGGCGATTGCTCCAACCGCTTCTATTTCAATCATTGCCAATAATTCTTCCCCAGGAATCGAGCCTTTCGCCGCCAATTCTTTCACGCAAAAAACTCTCACCGGATCCTTCAATGTTCGGAATAAAAATTTGGTAAAATTGCTCGAATCAAAAGGCAAAAACACCGAAGACATCTGGTCGCTAATTACCATCCATGAAGGCTCGGTGCAGCATTTAGATTTTCTCGATGAGCATGAGAAATTGGTCTTCAAAACCGCGCAAGAAATTGATCAAAGATGGATGATTGATCTTTCTGCCGAGCGTCAGGAATACATTTGCCAAGCGCAAAGTTTGAATGTCTTTTTACCGGGAGATGTTTCTAAAAAATCTTTGCATGAAATCCATTTTAGAGCTTGGCAAAAAGGTCTGAAAAGTCTTTACTATTGCCGCTCTACATCAGTTCAAAGGGCAGACAAAGTTTCTCACAAGCTTGAAAATGAAGAACTTTTTAAGAAGGAAATTTTGCCTGAAAGTGAAGTGACTGCTGGGGAAGATAAGTATGACGAGTGTTTGGCCTGCCAGTAATAAATTTAAACTTTGTTGAAATTTGCCGCTGGCTGAATTGCTACGCGCGTAATGAATACGCGCATTCGCAATGTTTTTATTTTTTAATAAGGAATTGTAAAAATGGAAAAAAAAATACAGGAAGCAACTCGCATAATTCACGCTGGGCGTGATCCAAAAGAGCAGGGCTGGATGGTGAATCCTCCGATTTACCAAAGTTCAACAATTGTTTTTCCGGCGCTGAAAGACTTAATCTACGCTGAGCGCGGCTATTCCAACAATGATTTAGTTCAACCTTACGAATTAAAATATGGTCGCTACGGAACTCAAACTAACTTCGCGCTTGAAAAGGCGGTTACTGACATTGAAGGCGGCTACAACACCTTCGTAACCTCTTCTGGCGCGGCGGCAATTAACACTGCTCTTGTCGCTTTCTTGAAGCAAGGTGACCACATGCTCGTAGTTGACAGCACTTACTCCCCAACTCGCAGTTTCGCGGATAAATTCCTCAAAAAATTTGGCGTTGAAACTACCTACTACGACCCGCTAATTGGCGAGGACATCAAAAAGTTGATCAAAAAAAATACTAAAGTGATTTTCATGGAAAGTCCGGGGTCTCTAACCTTTGAGGTGCAAGATGTTGCGGCAATTTGCAAAGTCGCAAAAAAGCACGGAATTGTCACCATCATGGATAATTCTTGGGCGAGCGGCATTTATTTTAAACCTTTAGAACATGGTGTGGATATCTCTGTGATGGCATTGACCAAATATATTAACGGTCATTCTGACATGATGATGGGTTCAATCACGGTGCAGGAAAAACATTTCCGCGTAATGTATGAATCATTCCGCTACATGGCTGTAACCGCAGCTCCCTTCACTTCTTACATGGTTCAACGCGGACTAAGAACTTCAAAAATTCGCATGGATCATTGTTTTAAATCTGGCATTGAAATGGCCACTTGGCTTGAAGGTCGTCCGGAAGTTGAAAAAGTTTTTTACCCAGCTTTGGAATCGGATGCTGGTCACAAATTGTGGAAGCGCGATTTCACTGGTGCCGCAGGGTTGTTCACCATCATTCTCGATCGGAAATATTCCAACGAATCTCTCGCCAGAATGGTGGACAAGCTTCACTATTACGGCATGGGCTATTCTTGGGGTGGTTACGAATCTCTAATTCTACCGGTTGATCCAACGGGAGTCAGAACTGCAACAAAATGGCCGCACAGCAACAAAACTTGCCTACGCATCAATATTGGCTTGGAAGATGTCGAAGATCTAAAAGATGACCTCGAATCAGGATTTAAAAGGCTGAGAAAATAGCGATTTTTCCCGTTCGTCCTCCGCTTTGTCGAAGAATTAACCTTCTCCCCATTTGCCATTCGACTGTTTCGCTGTTCGCGATTAGCTCACGTCTCAGGCTGAAGGCGCGAACGGAGAAATTAATTTTATGTCTAGACCCCTGATGCATCTCTACTTCCTCAAGCGCGTCCTCCTCATTTTTCCCACCATCTTCATCATCATGCTGGTTAATTTCGCGATCATCCAAACCGCTCCTGGTGGGCCGGTGGAACGATTTTTGGCGCAGATGAATCACGTCACGAAAGTTGGTGGGGAAGTTTCTGATTTTTCACAAAACCCTCTCAGCGCTAAAAGTTTCACCAGTGATTCAAGCTTGAAATATCAAGGTTCTCAAGGAGTTGATCCAGAAATTATTGCTAAAATCGAAAAACTTTACGGCTTCGATTTACCTCTCTGGCAGCGCTTCTGGATGATGATGAAAAAATTTCTAACCTTCGATTTTGGCGAGAGTTTCTACCAAGATAAAAAAATTTTAGACTTACTCAGCGATAAGCTGCCAGTCTCGATCTCCATCGGTCTTTGGACAACGCTTCTGGTCTATTTAATTTCAATTCCGCTCGGCATCAAAAAGGCGGTGAGAGACGGCTCTAAATTTGATTTATGGACCAGTAGCATCGTAATTTTTTTACACGCAATTCCATCATTTCTTTTTGCGATTCTACTAATCGTACTTTTTTCCGGCGGAAATTTTCTTAATATTTTTCCCTTACGCGGGCTGGTTTCAGAAAATTTTCACGAGCTAGTTTGGTGGAAAAAAATTCTCGATTATTTCTGGCACATGGCACTCCCAATTACTGCGATGGTAATTGGCGGTTTTGCGTCGCTGACATTTTTCTGTAAAAATTCCTTTCTTGAAGAGATCAATAAGCAGTATGTTCTAGCCGCTTACGCTAAGGGCTTGAACCGTAATCAAGTTTTATATCGGCATGTGTTTCGTAATGCCATGATGATCGTAATTGCTGGATTACCCTCGGCGCTAATTGGAATTTTATTCACTAGTTCAATGCTGATTGAGGTGATTTTCTCTTTGGATGGAATTGGTTTACTTGGCTACGAAGCAGTCTTGTCTCGTGACTACCCGCTAATGTTTTCTACTCTCTACATTTTCACTCTGCTTGGACTTGTGACCAACATCATCAGCGATTTCACCTACAGAATCATCGATCCGCGCGTTAATTTCGACAAAGTTTAAAATGGACGACATCTCAGGTTTTTACTTAGTGGCATCAGGAATTTTGGTTTTTCTGGCGGCGATTTTTTCCTGCTCAGAAACCGCTGTTACTGCCGCATCTCGTGCAAAAATTCATCGCTTGGCAAGTGAAGGAAGCGCTCGTGCAAAAAAATTAGAAAGGCTTTTGCTGCAGCGCGAAAAAGTGGTGAGCTCAATGTTGGTAGGGAACAACGCCATCAGCATTCTTGCCTCAGCCCTAACAACCAGCGCTTTAATAAAATTTTTTGGTGAGGTTGGTTTAATTTACGCCACCATAATCATGACAATTTTGGTGCTTATTTTTTCTGACATCGCACCAAAAACTTTTGCGTTAAAATCGCCAGACAAAATCGCCTTGTTTCTTGCCCCCACAATTACCTTCTTGGTAAAAATTCTTTTCCCCTTCACCCACTTAATTCAGAAAATTGTCGATTTCATCGTCGATCCCTTCTTCTCCAAATCGAAAAAAAAATCCAAAGAAACTGAATTCGAAGAAATCCGCGACGCCGTTGATCTCAAGCACAAAGAGGGTGTAATTTTTAAATATGACAAAGACCTAATTGACGGTGTGCTCGATTTATCCGACACCGAAATCAGTGAGATCATGGTGCATCGTAAGGAAATCGAATCGATTAACATCGACTTGCCAATTGCAGAAGTCGTGAAGCAGGCGCTTGCAATAAGTTACACGCGCATCCCTTTGTGGCGCGGCAACAAGGAGAATATCGTGGCAATTTTGAATGTCAGAAAATTGCTCAAGGCGCTACATTTTCACCAAGGTTTTGGGAAGAAAAATTTGGAAAAATTTGAGCTCGCCTCCGCTACTTCGGAACCATGGTTTGTGCCAGCAGGCAATACTTTGCGTTCACAACTTTTTGCCTTCAGAAAAAAGAGAAAAAGATTCGCTTTGGTCATTGATGAATATGGCTCACTTCTTGGGCTGGTAACGCTTGAGGATATTTTGGAAGAAATTGTAGGGGAAATAAAAGAGCAGGAAGATGCGGCGGAAATTAACATCATTAAGATCAAATCAGGCGCTTACAAAATTGCTGGAAAAACCTTAATTCGTGACATTAATAAAAAGTTGGAATGGGATATTTTGGAAGATGATGACGCCTACAACCTCGCAGCTTTCGTGATTTCAAGCTTGGGCAGAATTCCAGAGGAAAAAGAAAAATTCACCATCGGCAATTACGACTTCGAAATTCTAAAAAGAAGAAATCACGATCTAATTTTGATGAGGGTGAAGTCTGTAACGAATGCTAATCTTGCCATCAGTGGCGGTTAATGGCGCCTCGAAAAATCTAGGGAACCTCTGAAAAACCATCCTTTTCGGAAATTTTGTCGTTACCAAATTTTCTCGCGAGCACGTACATCAAGGTACGCTTTCCTGCTCAAAAATTTGTTGCCTAGGGATTCGCTTCGCTCATGCCCGTTCTCAGTTAAAAATGCGGTGCATTTTTTCGGCTTCGCCGTCACTTCGAACTTCTCGAAAAATTTAGGTTTTTCAGAGGTTCCCTAATAATGCTGCAGCACCAAGTTCCCATTCCCAACTTTGAAATTTTTTACGATTGAACGCTGTACGTAGCGATTTGCCTTCCTCACCGATCCTAGTAAATCCATTTTCTTTGCCACATTGCAGGCGATGGCTGATGCCAGAGTGCAGCCGGTTCCATGAATATTTTCCGATCCAATTCTTCTGTTGCTAATGAGGTGAAATTCATTTTTTTCATCAAGCAAAATGCTGCGAATTTTTCCGTCAGAAAAATTTAGATGCCCGCCTTTTACCAAAACATTTTTAGCTCCTAATTCACGAATTTTTTTTGCCGCTAGCCTCATTTCCTCTAAATTTCTGATCCGCATCTCCGCCAAAATTTCCGCCTCATCAATATTTGGCGTTACGATGTAGCAACCATCGACAAGCCTTGCTTTCAAAGCGCTTACGGCTTTTTTCGCGAGTAGGGAATCGCCGGAAGTAGCGACCATTACACTGTCCAAAATTAGCGGAATTCTCTTGGCTTTTTTTTGCAAAATGTCGGCGACGCAATTGATGATTTCCTCCGTTCCAAGCATGCCAATTTTAATCGCGTCGAATTTGATGTCGTCTAAAACAACTTCGATTTGTTGGTGTAAAAACTCGATTGGTGCGTTGTGAATGGAAAAAACTTTTGAGGTGTTTTGAGCGGTGAGGCAGGTGATTGCAGCGGCGGCGTAAACTTTGTGAGCAGTTGCAGTTTTGATGTCAGCTTGAATTCCGGCGCCACCAGAAGGATCGGAGCCGGCAATGATGAAAATTTTTGTCATCTAAGGAAAGATTGGTGCGAGTTCCAGACCTTCCTTCTCGTCAAATCCGCAAATGATGTTCATATTTTGCACAGCCTGTCCCGATGCGCCTTTACATAGATTATCGAGCACTGAAACCAAAATTACCCTACCTTCTGTTCGCGCTTTTTTTGCTGCAATCACGCAAAAATTGGTGCCGACTACATCCTTAATATTTGGCTCGCCTTCAATCACTTTCACGAATGGCTCATCTTCGTATTTTTTCTCTAAACAATTTTTGATGTCCTGAATGGAAAATTTTGGATTTAATTTGACATAAATCGTCGAAATAATTCCGCGATTTATTGGCAAAAGATGCGGCGTGAAATCAATTTCGACTGTTGATTTACAAGCCTTGCTGAGCTCTTGCTCCATCTCCCCCATGTGCCGATGTTTGCCGATCGAATAGGCTTTGACCGACTCGTTAATTTCACAAAATAAGTTTGACTGTTTGACTGATCTGCCAGCGCCGGTTACCCCAGATTTAGAGTCGATGATGATGTCTGTTTTTTGAATTAAATTATTTTCCAAAAGCGGGATTAGCGGCAGCAGCGCAGAAGTGGGGTAGCATCCTGGGCAGGCGATTAAGTTCGATTTTTTAATTTCGTTTCGGTGAATTTCTGAAAGACCGTAAACAGCTTGAGGCTGTAGGTTTTTAGCGACATGTTCATGCTCGTACCATTTTTGGTAATCAGCGGGATTTTGCAGCCTGAAGTCGGCGGAAAGATCAATAATTTTGAGATGAGAATTTTTTTGATCGCTCAAGAGTTTTTTAAAAACTTCTTGCGAAGTCGTGTGTGGCAAGCATCCGAAGGCGATGTCAATTTTTGAAAAATCGATTTCATCCAATGTTTTTAAACTAGGTAAATCGTAGTGAATGAGATGCGGGTAGAGCTGTTCGATTTTTTGTCCAGCATTGCTGTTTGCGACCAGCGCGGCGATTTCAACCTTTTTGTGATTGAGTAAAATTCTGATTAGTTCAGCGCCAGTGTAGCCAGACGCGCCAATGATTGCGACTCTAAGTTTTTTCATTTCGAAGAAAGTTTGTGAGAAAAGTTGTCAGGGGAGGAGGGTGGATGCTGAAGTTAAAGTTGCACAACAAAGACCATTTAGGGCTGTTTTCTCGGATGGCTTTTGCGATAATCCTTTGGCGGTTGGAAGGCGCCACGCCAAAGGCCTAACTTTGATTCTTTCGCGCTCGCTTCTAGCTCATCCATTTTGTCATCTGATTCGGTAAAATTGTAAATCACCGCCATGCCATTTTCGACAAGCGCTTCGTTGATTGAAGTATTGCCAACAAAGCATTTGGAGAGGAAGCGGTGGTATTTATCCCTCTCGGCGTAAAGACAATTTACCTCTTTTCCTCCAGCAAAATTAATCAGGAAATCGCGACTGATCTGCCCGCAGGCATATTCTTCCTGTTTTGCATTGAAACAGGTTTGACTGTATTCCGGCGCATCAAGACCAAAAAGCCTAACTTCTTTTCCGCCAACTTTCATCGAATCGCCGTCAAGAATAAAAGCCTTGCCTGAAAATTTTTGATTGAATTGAAGGTGGGATTTTACGCGGAAGCCTTGGCTTTGCGAGCTTGCTGGTTTTGCAGTGACGACTTCAAAAATAGTTGCGGAGAAGGCGAGCAAGAAAATTGCGACAACAATGTTGGGGAGATTTTTTTTCATTAGTTTCTGACTAGCTGCGTGTAGTCAGACATCAGGTCGAGCGTTAATTGGCTTGGCGTTGGATATTCAAATTTATCTTCGATTGATCCTACCCGAGTGATTTCGGCAGCGCTGCCAGTAAGAAAAACATCGATGGCATCAGCTAATTCTTCTGGCTTGATGTGGCGCTCAACCACTTTGATTCCGCGTTTTCTAGCTAGATCAATTACGGTGAGACGAGTGATGCCGTTTAGAAAACAGTCTGGAAGTGGCGTGTGGAGCTCGCCGTTTTTCATTACCAGAAATAAATTTGCTCCGGTTGCCTCAGCTAA
The DNA here is from genome assembly GCA_947496905.1 of Rickettsiales bacterium. Taxonomy (GTDB): domain Bacteria; phylum Pseudomonadota; class Alphaproteobacteria; order Rickettsiales; family UBA1997; genus UBA2645. Next base: position 17,445 of record CANMEW010000011.1, read on the forward strand.
GAATCCACGGTAATCAAGCATGAGAGCGTCATTGTAGCCGCAATTTTCAGCATCATGCTTGGAAATTGTGCAGATCATGTAAAGCCCGGCGGCCTTTGCAGCCACGGGAGCAGTTTCTGGAGATGGTCTTTTGTAGGTAGCGAATTTTAGCTTTATTCCAGCTTTTCGCGCTTCATCAGAATAGTAAGAAGGCCATGACCAGCAAGCTACAGCGAGGTGAATTTTGTTGCCTTGTGCGGAGATGGCCATTTTTTCAGAACCCCTCCAAGCAAAGGCGCGAACGTAGCCGTCAACAATATTTTGTTTTTGCGTAATCTCTTTTTTGATGCCGTCCAATTCCTCAACTGAGTAAGGAATTTTAAATCCCAAAATATTTGCAGAATTATGCAGTCTTTGCGAATGCTCGCGGCATTTAAAAATTTTTTTATTGTAAACCCTTTCGCCTTCAAACACCAGTGAGGCGTAGTGCAGGCCATGGTTCAGAACGTGAACTTTTGCGTCCTTCCATTCAACAAATTTTCCATTGTACCAAATAAATCCGTCACGTTGATCGAAGGGAATGATGTCATTCATATTTTGATTTTTAATGAGTAGGGCGGGAGATTACAGCGCGATCAGACATTCGTCATTCAAAACTTTCTACCAAAAATTTCTTACGCAACCATGAGAATTTCAGTCATCATCACAACTTTTAACGCTGCGAAATTTTTACCAAAGGCAATTGAATCTTTTTTGGAGCAAAATTACGACGACAAAGAATTGCTAATTTTAGATGACATTTCGACTGACGGAACTCACGAAATCATAGCCAGCTACCAACAGAAATTTCCGCAATTTATTAAGTGGATCAAAGAAAAAGATTTTGGCATTTCTAATGCGCGAAATATTGCGCTGAAGCATGTGAATGGTGATGTAGTTGGTTTTTTGGGGGCGGATGATTTTTTTCACAAAAACTTTTTTGAGGAGATGGAATATTACGCGAAAAATAATCCAAAGTTTGACGTGATTTATTTCAACAACTACTGCGTTGGTCTCTCCAGCTCTTTTGATGCCAGCTCCACAATTTCAGTTACTAGGCGTAACCTCATCAAACATTGCCCAATCGGCTCAGGAGAATCTTTTTATTACCGTCGAGAGATTTTTAATTCCCTTCGCTTCAATGAAAAAAATTTCTACTGCATGGATTACGAGCTCAACATGTCTCTAGTCTCATCAAAAAAACCAAATGGTGAAAAATACCTTTTTTACCCTGTCAATGTGACGGCGGTTTTTAATGGCAATGATGGCAAAAATATTTCCTCTGCAAATTCCCTGAAGCAGAGATTGGAAACCGTTGCAGTGCAGATAAAATATTCAAAATGTCTGCAAGAAAAATTGCAGGTTTTGGGGCGAGCAAAAAAAATAATTCTCAAAAATTTTTGTGAGTTTCGCAAAATTTCAAAAAAATTCTCTTCCTAGAAAGTCATGATTTGCCGACTGCTGCCGCTCTTTTTCACAGTTTTTCTAATTTTTTCTTGTGACAAGGATCAAGAATATGACAAGGCAAAAGCAATTTCTGCCTTCGCTTCAATCGATCCAATCAAGCTTGATCCAACTCTGACGACAGTCGAAATAAAGCTACCCAAGCAAACAAATAATCCTTCTTGGAGTGGCTCCCCCAGCGCTCAAAATCAGTTAACTGAAAATATCGAAAAGAAATTTCTGCTAAAAGAGCGTGGTTTTTTTGGTAAAAAAACTTCGGAAATTTCTTTAAAGAAATCTTCACCAACTTGGTTTTTTTACAGCGGTAATCGCGTTGATCATTTTGTCTTTTCTCCAATCATCAAAGACGATAAAATTTTTCTTCTAGACACTGCGGGGACTTTAACAGCACGGGATTTGAAGGCGGAAAAAAAAATCTGGGAGTCGCGTATTTTTAAAAAAAGTTTTTTAAAAAATTACAAAACCCCAAAAATTGGACATGCTGACGGAAAAATTTTTGCCATTGCTGGAATCAATAAAATTGCTGCCGCAAGCGATGCTGACGGAAAAATTTTATGGTCAAAAGAGGTGTCATCAATTCCAGTTTCAACTCCAGTTTCTGACGGAAAATTAGTTTACGTTTCAAGTAACGACAACAAGCTCTACGCCTTTGATGCTAATAGTGGAGATCTAGAGTGGGTGCAGTCTGGGATTCTTCAACCAACGGCAATTTTCGGAACTGCTGACCCAGTAATTTACAAAAATTTAGTGATCGTTTCTTACTCCTCTGGAGAAATTTACGCGGTGAATAAAAAAACTGGTGAGGCGGTTTGGTCGCAAGATCTCAACCTCAGCAAAGCAACAAATTCTGACTTCTACTTAAATGACATCGATGCTACACCATTAGTTAAAGACGATGTCGTTTATTCAATTGGCAATGGCGGTCTGATGATGGCGATGAAGGTGAAAGATGGGAACTACCTGTGGAAAAAAGAAATCGCCGGAATCGTTGATTTCTGGATGGCGGGAGACTTTCTATTCGTCGTGAATAATGATGACAAACTGCTCGCGATTCACAAAAAAACCGGTGGCGTAAAATGGATTTCGCAATTGCCGAATTTCGCAAAAGAAAAAAAACCAGAAACAAAAATTATTTACAGCGGAGTGATTTTAGCTGGGGATAAGCTGTTAGTTTCAAGGCTTGATGGTGAGCTGCTAATTGTCTCACCTCTTGACGGAAAAATCGAAAAAACTTTTTCAATCGGCAAAAAAATTTCTCACTCTGCGGCGATTGTGAATGGAAAAATTTATCTCAACACAATTGGAAAATATGTGATTGATCTGGTTGAGGTGGAGTAGGAACCTCTGAAAAACCATCCTTTTCGGAAATTTCTTCGTTACCAAATTTTTTCGCGAGGTTTCCGCGTTAAAAAAATGCGAAGCATTTTTAGCAAGAACGGGCATCGAGCCTAAGCTCGATTGCCTGTGCTCGAATCGTACATCAAGGTACGCTTTCCTGCTCAAAAATTTGTTGCCTAGGGATTCGCTTACGCTCATGCCCGTTCTCAGTTAAAAATGCGGTGCATTTTTTAAGGTGTAGCCGTCACTTCGAACTTCTCGACAAGAGCGAAGCGATTGCAACTGGCGAAAATTACTCAGAATTTCTACGAAATTCTT
>CANMEW010000012.1 GCA_947496905.1 Rickettsiales bacterium
CGTAAGAACAATTGGAATTCTCCGAGCTGAAGTAAAAATCGGAATGATGAATTTAGTCTACAACATGGTTCGTCTAGGACAGCTCCTCAAGCGAGACGGGATAGCTGCGTCCGCAGCAACCTAAAACGGAAACCACAACCAAAAAACCGCAAGAAACATCAAAATTATTGCTAAATTAGGTGATAAAAATGAGATTTTCCCCAACTGAATTTTTTATTCAGAAATTCGGAATCAAAAAATCTCTGGGATCAAAATTTACTTGGGTAAATTTGGATTTTTAGAGGTTCCCTTAAAAGAAGCTAAGGCTGATGAGAATCCACGCTCTTTTGCTGAAGCCGCCCAAGCTGGAAAGTGGGGTAAAATTAAGAGTCCTAGTGGAGCCCACGAATTATAATTTTGTTAAAAAATTTCCTGTCTAACCCAAATAAAAGTTCGCAGCTGTTTTTTGCTAACCAAAAATACGATGCGAACTTCTGTGTCCTCTTGTTGATACCTCTAAAGCCAATAAAATCATGGTACCGAAATTTGGAGAACGGTTCGCAAGATACCCCACATGGACCACCATTTACAAAAATACCCAAAAATGGGCTTTGTTGCACAACCTCCCTCAATTCAAAATCTCTCTAGGAACCTCTGAAAAACCATCTTTTCCGGTAATTTTACTCGTAGGTTTTTTTATTTTTAATCGAACGAGTTGCAAGTGACAGAGTCACTTGTGTCGTCAGATAAATTTGCTCGCGTAGGTTTCCGCGTTAAAAAAATGCGAAGCATTTTTAGCAAGAACGGGCATCGAGCTTAAGCTCGATCCCTGTGCTCGAATCGTACATAAAAGGTACGCTTTCTGCGCTCGGCACAATTTTTTTCCTAGGGATTCGCTTCGCTCATTCCCGTTTTACTTGAAAATTTTATTTTTTATCGACAAGTCGCAAATTACTCAGGCCTTACGGCCTTGCGTCATTTGTCAGTTAAAAATGCGATGCATTTTTTAAGGTGTAGCCGTCACTTCAAACTCCTCGAAAAATCTAGGTTTTTCAGAGGTTCCTTAGGATTCAAAACTCCATTCGAAGTCTTTTGCAAAACTGAAATTACGAAATTAGTTGCGCTGGGGACTTGAATTCACCCAAGCTCTAAAGAAGCCCAAATTATCAATGACTGATTTTTCACAAAGCAAAGAAGCATTTTTGGCGCTACCAAAACCAAAGGCGGTGATTTTTGACTGGGACAATACTCTGGTAGACACTTGGCCGCTAATTCAAACCGCAATTGATACTACCATGCAGACAATGGGTCGCGAGCCTTGGGGTTTGGAAAAAGTTCGCGACAATGTGCATAAATCAATGCGCGAATCTTTTCCGGAAATTTTTGGTGATGAATGGCTAAGAGCGGGCGAGATCTACAAAAACACCTACCAATCAATTCACCTGAATCAAATTCAACTTTTACCAAGAGCTTTAGAGCTAATGAACGCGCTGGAAGAGCGTGGTATCGTTCAATTTCTTGTTAGCAATAAAATCGGAATAACTTTGCGCAAAGAGGCTGAAAAACTTGGGGTGAATAAAAAGTTTTTTGCAATGATTGGAGCGAATGATGCATCGGCAGATAAGCCAAGCAGAGAGCCGGTTGATCTCGCTTTAATGGGCAGCGATTTAGATCCAAAGAAAGATGAAATTTGGTTCATTGGCGACACTATTGCCGACGTGGAATGTGCCTATAATTCTGGTTGCCGCCCCATAATTTACGGCCATTCAACTCATCAAATTTCTAAAACAATTCCGCTAAATTTGTTGAGGGAGGGGAAAAATAATTTAGGTGCAGTGCCTCTCTATTTTGATCACAACGACCTACTCAGGCATGTTAATTCCTTTTAGGTCGCGTAGCGAAATCGCCTCGACTAGCTACATTACTACTTCTCCACCATCCGACAAAAAAAAATTCCTCCAAACCGTTAATCTAACAAAAGATTTAATCGCGATTTTTTCTTCGATTTTTCTTTCTGCAATTGGCTACGGAATCTTGATGGTGATGATCGCTTTTAAGCTAGAGCATCACATTAAAAACGAACTTCTAATGTCGGTTTCTACCGTCACTCAAATTGGTGCCGGAGTAATTTTTGCACGCTTCCTGCCCTTGATGGGACAAAAAACTGGGATGATCAACAGCATCTACATCGGCTCGCTAATCTCAGCTATTTGCGCTCTCTTACTCTACAGCTACCACGGATATTTTTTGTGGCTGGTGACAATTTTTTTTCTCGGCACTTCCTTTTTTATTTGTGGCGTCACTCGCAGCACAGTCATGATCAACCTTGCGCCAACGCATATTCGCACCCTTGTAATTTCTTTCGGAACAATGCTAGTGGCGGTTGGCAATAGTTGCGGTCCGGTCATTTTGGAAATCACTAAAACTTCTGAGAGTCTTTCCTCTTTTGTCATCGCTAGCGGATTTTTTTTAGCATCAATGTTGCCGCTGCGGCGATTAAAAAAAATTGACTGCTCTATTCGCGAAGAAAAAAAAATCAGCCTTTGGCGCTACATCATGAACTCGCCAAAAATCATGTTTGCGGGCTTTGCCGTGCATTACGCGATGTCTTCAATGAGTGCGTTTCTAATTATTTACGGAATACAAATTGGATTTCCGCAATCGCAAGCTGCGCTGCTTTTATCCGTACTGCTTTTTGGAACAATTTTTTACATCCCTTTGGGCTACCTTACCGACATTCTAAATCGCAGAATGTTAATGATTTTTTTTTCGGTGCTTTCTTTGTTTCTCATTAGCCAACTCTATTTTTGCGAGGATCCGCAAAAAATTTACATTTTGTTATTTTTATCTTTCGGCGCCTTGTCCGGGATGAAGCTGCCAGCGGTTGTACTGATTAATGAAAAATACAAACCAACTCAACGTTTGGCGGTTAACAGTGCGTTTTCAAAATTTAGTTTGATTGGAAATATTCTCGGACTTTTCTGCACCGGAGCCTTCATGAAAAATTTTGGACCACATGGACTGTGGATCTCCGTAATGATGGTCTTAATTTTATTTTTGATTTTCTGCTGCTTTAATTTTTTAAAAAAATTTCTCAGAAAAGAATTCAAGCCACGCGACTTATCCTTCTTCAATCAAAAAAATAACAATGAGCTGTTCTAACACTAACTGCCCGATCACTAAATTTTTCAGAAAAATATTCTGCTGCAATGTCGCTTCAAAAGTAGCTTGCGTCAACTTACACGGCGTCATTGGAAAAGATTCAAAACTTTCTTCCGGGCTTAATTTTGAAAATATTGCGCCACTTCTGAAGCGTGCTTTTGAAATTAAAAAAGTGAAGGCTGTGGCGCTGAACATCAACTCTCCCGGAGGTTCTCCGGTGCAATCAGAGTTAATTTTTAACTACATTCGCGAGCTAAGTTTAGAGAAAAAAATTCCGGTTTACACTTTCGCACAAGATGTTGCGGCATCAGGCGGATATTGGCTGCTTTTGAGTGGTGACGAAATTTACGCTCACAATTCTTCAATCATTGGAAGTATTGGCGTCATCTGTTCTGGATTTGGCTTTGTTGATCTCATCAAAAAAATTGGTGTTGATCGCCGCATTTACGCCGAAGGAAAAAGCAAAGCGATTCTCGATCCATTCTTACCAGAGGAAGGTGAAAATGTGGAGATTCTAAAAAATGCTCAGCGCGATATTTTTGAAAGCTTCAAAGAGTTGGTGGGATCAAGGCGCGCGGGGAAGTTGAAGGAATCGGAAGAAAGGCTTTTTACCGGGGCATTTTGGTCAGGAAAAAAATCTGTTGAGCTTGGGCTTGTTGATGAAATCTGCGACATGCGCCGCAAGATGAAGGAGAAGTTCGGCGAGAAGGTAGAAATTATTCAAATTGTCGCAAAAAAAAGTTTCGTGAAAAGCTTTTTTTCTGAGAGGGCTAATCTTACAGAAGCTCTGTTTTCTAAGATTGAAGAGCGCATTAAGTTTAACCAATTCGGGCTTTAAACTTAATTAAATTAGACGCAGAATAGACACGTCTCACTACTTGCCCTGAGCGCTTGTCGAAGGGTTAACAACTAATCAATCGTATTCATTCACCATGAACAAAACTCACAATTTTTTTGAAATTTTTGTCGGAACTTTCGTTTTGTTCTGCGCGATTTTTTTTCTATTCAGCTCCGTAAAAAGCGCCAAAATAAACTCCACCGGTGGCTACCGCTTAATTGCAAAATTCGACAATATTGACGGCATTGCTGGGGGTAGTGATATAAAAATTTCTGGCGTTAAAATTGGCACTGTTGAGGACCAGTTTTTGGATGAGAAAAGCTTCCGTGCTACATTGAAATTGAACATCGATCAGAATGTGAAGCTCTCCTCAGACAGTTCTGCAAAAATTGTGTCAGAGGGTCTTCTTGGCTCAAAATATTTGTCGATTACGCCGGGTGGTGATGAGGAAAATTTAAAAGATGGGGAAGAGATTGCATTCACTCAATCTTCTTCGAATTTAGAAGAGCTTTTGGGGAAATTTATTTTTGGTTCTAGTGCCGACAAGGAGAAGAAAAATGAAAAAAAATAGCTTTCTCGCACTCATTCTGATTTTTGATTTTCTCTCATGTCACTCTTTTGCTCAAGAGGCGCCGAAGTCAGAGAATCAGAATCCTGTCGAAGACTACAAACTGACGGTCGATAAAATTGACCCTTCGCGTTTTTACAATGTCGCTGTCATTCAGGGTCTGAATAAAACCACTGCTAAAACTTCAATTTTTGAAATGAAAATTGGCGACAAGGTTAGGTTCGGACAACTCACCATTGCCGCCCTTAAATGTTGGCAGGCTTCGCTTGATCAAAAACCAGAAAGCAAAGTGCTCCTCGAAATTTTTGAAAATAAAAATGACGAGAATGGAGTTGCGGTTGAGAAAAGAATTTTTTACGGCTGGATGTTTGCCTCAAGCCCCTCCATCTCTAGCCTCGAACACCCCATCTACGACCTCACCGCCCTTAGCTGCAAAAATAAGTAGGTGGCTCTGCTCATTATTTTTTCGTTCGTCCTGAGCTCGTCGAAGGATGTTCCCCGTTCATGATTTTCGTCGCCCTGAAAGAAGTTCAAATCTTCTTAAAAAACCACTCCACAGTTTCACGTAGCCTCTCGGAAAAATCTTTCATCGGTCTAAATCCAAATTCTCTCTCAACTTTTGCATTACTGATCGCGTAACGCTGATCATGTCCAAGTCGATCAGTTACAAAAGTGATTTGCTGCTTGTAGGAAGTGCCATCCGCGCGCGGTTTTACTTGATCCAAGATTTCACAAATTTCACTAGCGAGTTCGAGATTTTCTTTTTCGCAATTGCCGCCGAAGCAATAAGTTTGACCAAGTACTCCTTTTTGTAGCGCCGCATGTATGCCAGCAGCGTGGTCTTCAACAAAAATCCAATCGCGAATATTTTTACCATTGCCATAAAGAGGGATTATTTTGCCTGAGATTGCTGATAAAATTACCGTTGGGATGAATTTCTCGCGATGCTGATGTGGACCAAAATTGTTGGAGCAATTTGTGGTAATTGTTGGGAGGTCGTAAGTTTCGAACCAGGCGCGTACCAAGTGATCTGACGCCGCTTTTGAAGCTGAGTAAGGTGAGTTTGGTCGGTAAGGATTTTCTTCGTTAAATTTTGGATCAGTCAGTGAAAGTGAGCCGTAAACTTCATCGGTTGAAACATGTAAAAAACGAAACTCTGATTTTTTTTTAGAGTCTAAATTTTTGAAATAACCAAGGGCACAATTCAGTAAATTGAAGGTTCCAACGATGTTAGTTTGGATGAAATTTTCTGGTGCGGCAATCGAATTGTCGACATGCGATTCGGCGGCAAAATTCACCAGAAAATCAATTTTTTCTTCACGTAAAATTTTTGTAACTAACTCGCGATCAGCGATATCACCTTCAATAAGTTTGAAGTTACTGTTGTCAGCAACAGCCGACAAATTTTTTAAATCTGCTGCGTAAGTGAGCTTGTCGATAACGATGGCGCGATGTCCAAGCGCACAAGTTTTTACGACAAAATGACTACCAATAAATCCGGCACCGCCGGTAATGAGGAAATTTTTCAAGGTTTGGGTTCAAAATTAATTAAGATTTACGCAAAAATGAAAATTGTCTCTTGGAACATTAACTCGCTGCGCTTGCGGCTTCCGCTGCTAAAGAAATTTGTTGAGCAAGACAATCCCGACGTGATTTGTTTGCAGGAAATAAAAGTCTCCGACCCAGAATTTCCGCTGCTTGAGGTTAAGTCTCTAGGTTTTGATTTCGTCGAATTTTCTGGTGAAAAATCTTACAATGGCGTTGCGATTCTTTCCAAATTTCCGCTGACAAAAATTGAGAAAATCGACGTGCTGAATTACGGTCAGAAGCGTCACATTTCTGCGGCGATTCAAATAAATGGTGACGAAATTTTGCTACATAATTTTTACGTACCGGCGGGAGGAGATGCTCCGGATGTCGCGCTTAATCTAAAGTTCGACCACAAGTTAAAGTTTGTCGATTGGATGGGACAATATTTTTCTGCGAAAAAAAATCAGAAAATCATCATTCTTGGAGACTTCAACATCGCCCCTCTTGAGCATGATGTCTGGTCTCACAAGCAGTTACTCAAAGTTGTTTCGCACACGCCAATCGAGGTAGAAAAGCTTTCTCACTTGCAACGCAGCCTCAATTTCATTGACACGCATCGCTTTTTCACGCCAGAAAATGAAAAACTTTACAGTTGGTGGAGTTACCGCGCTGCCGATCCGCTTGGTGCAAATAAAGGCCGCAGACTTGATCACGTCTGGGTTACTCCAAACTTAAAGCATCACATCAAGTCGATGAAAATTCATCGTGATTTTAGAATTGAAACTCAGCCATCTGATCACGTTCCTGTGGAAACTAGCTTTGAGTTTTGATGAAAATCTCCGTCAAAGTCACGCCCTACGCCAAAACAAATGAAGTGTTTGAAGATGGCTGTGATTTATTTGGACTTCCACATTTCAGAGTAAAAACAACCGCAGCAGCAGAGGATGGAAAGGCAAATGAAGCGGTGATTGAGCTGCTGGCAGAGTTTTTCGGCATCAAAAAAAATCAGATCAAAATTAGTGCTGGGCTTACCTCGCGAATCAAATCAATCGAGATCATAAAATAATTCATGCAAAATTTCGACATTACAATCATTGGCGGATCATTCGCCGGAATGACCACGGCGCTTACTCTGGCGAATATTTCCGACGATCTCAGCATCGCCATCATTGAGAAGCAGGACATCGTACATAATGATCGAAAGTGTGATGGTAGGGCTTACGCGATCTCATCTGCCTCGCTGCAACTTTTTAAAGAAATCGGAATTTACGATGAAACCTCCGAGCATGCGGGGAAAATTTCTGACATTAAAATTACCGATTACAAATCGTCTTTTATCCTTGATTTTCTAGGGCGCGAGGTCGATCCGAAAGAAGGGCAGCTCGGGCAAATTATTGAAAATTACCACATTCACAACGCGCTGCGAAATCAGCTTTTAAAGCGCAAAAATATCAAAATTTTTTCTCCGAATTTTTACCAAGAAATAACTTTTGAGAATGATTGCTCGGTGAAACTTGGAGATGGAGAAATCATCAATTCAAAATTACTTCTTGCCTGCGATGGTCGCTTCTCAAGGCTTCGCGAGTTTTACCAAATTCACACCACGCAAAAAAATTACCACCAAACGGCAATTGTTTTTAACATTTCTCAACAACGTCCGCACCAAAATATTGCCTACGAAAAATTTTTACCTGGCGGACCCTTGGCTATTTTGCCACTAAAAAATCCTTACCAATCATCAATTGTTTGGATTGCTCCAGAGCAGACTGCGCAAGGGATTTTAGCTTTAGATGAAGAAAATTTCCTTCAGCAGCTAAGAAAAAAAATGGAATCTTGTTTGGGAGAAGTTGCGGTAATTTCTGAGAAATTTTCTTACCCGCTAATTTTGGTTGAGGCTGAAAAATTCCATTACAAAAAAATGCTTTTGATTGGTGATGCCGCTGCTGGCGTGCATCCAATCGCTGGTCAAGGTTTCAACTTAGCAATTTCAGGCATTAAAATTTTGCGCGATTTAATCAAAAATAATTTGTTGTGCGGCTTGGATATCTCAAGTCAAAGCTTGATTAATGCTTACGACAAAAAAGCTAAAATTGAGGCAAAAAAAATGCTTGTCGCAACCGACATTTTAAATTCACTTTTTGAAACTAAGAGTCTCTCAATCAGCCTAGCGCGCGACTTCGGACTTGGTCTCGTCAATAAATTTCCAAAAGTGAAAAACTTTTTTATTAAATCTGCAGGTGGTTTTTAGATGCTCATTTATCGAATTCTTTCAATAGCACTTTTCCCATTCATCGAGATCTATCTCTTCATTCGCGTTGCCAAAAAAAAGGAAGACAAAAAACGCCTGAAAGAGCGCTTTGGTCAGTCTAGTCTAACTAGGCCACAAGGTCAGGTAATTTGGATCCACGCCGTTAGTGTCGGCGAAGCTAATTCAGCTCTAACTCTGCTTGAAGAATTACTCAGCTTTTACCCAAGCAGCTCAATTCTTCTAACCACTACCACACTCACCTCTGCAGCAATTGTAGCTTCAAAACTCCGCGAGTTTAACGGTCGCGTAATCCACCAATTTTTGCCGATCGACTCCTATTTCTGCGTGAAAAATTTTCTAAATTTTTGGCATCCGCAAATGGTAATTTTTGTTGAGTCAGAAATTTGGCCGAACCTCATTTTTGAAGCGCGGCAAATGGGCGTTCCAACCTTTCTGGTCAATGCGCGCATGTCGGAAAAATCTTTTTCGAAATGGCTCTTGGCTAAAAAATTTGGCTTCGAAATTTTTGACAATTTCACGGCAATTTTTGTGCAGAGCGAGGATGACAAAAAACGTTTCTCACAACTGTCGAATCAGGAAATTTTATTTTACGGCAACCTGAAATCGCAGGCACAAAATCTGGGTTTTGATGCGGAAAAATTAGAGAAATTAAAATCGCAAATCGGAGAAAGACGCTTCTGGATTGCAGCTAGCACGCACAAGGGAGAAGAGGAGATTGCGTTGCAAGTTCACCAAAGTTTAAAAAAAGAATTTCCCGACCTGCTCACAATCATTATTCCGCGTCATCCAAATCGCGCTGAGGAAATAAAAATTTTACTCAATGGCATCAATTTTTCTCAGCGCAGCAAGGGTGAGGCAATTACGAATTTGTCAGAAATTTATTTGGCGGACAGTTTGAGTGAGCTCGGAATTTTTTACCGCCTCGCTAAATTCACTTTTGTCGGAGGCTCGCTGACGGAGGTTGGAGGGCACAATCCATTTGAGGCAATCAAGCTTGGATGCGCGGTGATTTCTGGCCGCTTCCTGTTTAATTTTAAGGAAATTTACCGAGAGCTAGAGGTAGCGAATGCTTGTGTAATCGTGGAGTCAGTGAAAGAGCTGGCTGTTGCAGTGGAGCGGTTTTTAAAAGATAAAAAATTTTGCCAAGACATGTCGAGCAAGGCTGCTGAGGTAATTAAAAATTCTGAAAATATTGCGCAGAAAATTGTCGCCAGAATTTCTAATGACGGATCTGGGTTCAATAAGATTCGGTATAAAAAAGTTAAACCCGCGCCCAAGGCTGCTCCAAGACCACTCGCTTAGAGCCGCATGCGCTCAAGGCAGTTTCATAAAAAGTTACTAATTCCATTTTTTACAAATCAAACTCTGCAAAGCCTTGAATTTAGGGCATCGAGCAAAAAGTCCAATTTTCTCCGCGCCGGCGAAAATTCAAAAAAACCCTCAAAAAACCTCCTCCAGAAAAAATAAAAATTCCATGCCAGAAGAGCAGTTTCAAAAAAATAAAATTGGCTGGGAAAAATCTTTGTCGGAGGGTTTTTCGCAGGATGAAAATGGCGATGCGGTGCCGTGGATGACTTATCCAGCAATCGAATTCTTAAAAAAAAATCTTACCAAAAATCACCGAATTTTTGAATTTGGCTGCGGCGCTTCAACTTTGTTTTTCGCCTCAAGAGTAAAAAAAGTAGTGGGATTGGAGACGAGGCCTAACTGGGTTGAAATGATGCGGAAACGTAGTAATGGAAAGCTTTCGCAGAATGTTGAAATTACTTTGATGGAAGATGGTCTGACGAATAATTCTTATGAAAATTTTGCCAATAATTGCGGACAAAAATTTAATTTTATTGTTGTCGATTCCCTAAAAAGATTTGAATGCGCCAGAAATTCTGTTGATGCATTAGATCGAGGTGGAGCCATTATTTTAGATGATTCTGAGCGGCCGCATTACAAAAAAATCTTCGATTTTTTTTCTGAAAAAAATTTCAAGAAACAAGATTTCCCCGGCATTTCGCCCGGACAAATGCGCGTCAAAAATACCACGATTTTTTTTAATTAAAAAAATTTTAGAAATATGCTTTCAGATAGACAGATCGAAAGCTTGGAGAAGTTATTGGATAAGTTGAATGTTGAGGAGGCGAAACTTAGGGGGGCGACAGCTAGGTGTGAAAATGCTTCATTTGGTTTTAAATACATTAATGCCGAGGATCATGAAGCCTTCTTGCTGATAACAGAAAGGATGAGGGATGGCAATCATCGCTTGGTCAGAGAGGATAAATTAGGTGGAGGATACATTCTTGTCGGCGTTGATTCTGAGCCTAAAACTTTGAGTGACGAAAAATTTAAAATTCTTTTTTCTGCTATTAGCGAGCTTGGAATAATTTCAAAAAAATCAGAATGTCTGGAAGAAATGGTTGATGGTTTTTCTCCTCGTCCTCCACTACACCCAACTCACACACCAACCCCAGGCTTTACATGTATCGCATCCCCAGAAAAAGTAAGAGCTGTGACTGCGCGTAGATTGGCAAAATCTGAACAAAATTTGGAAAGTCCTAAGCGCTGAAAAAGACATCTAGCAATTTTGGTATGCGTTGCATTTTATTTTTTCAAAAATACCTTGCCGACCCTCATCTGACGCCTCTTCGTTTTTTCTCCTCACGAATATTTTTTTCAGAAATTTTAAAAAATAAAACTAATGCCAAGAGTCTCTGTCGTTGCCAAAAATTACGCCAAAGCTTTGCTCGCAGCTGCCAATAAAAGCAATTCCGTCGATAAAATTTCTGCAGAACTCGATGTTTTTAAGCAAAATTTTAGTACAAGTTTTGCTCATGAGTTGAAAAATCCGGTCATCGCCAAAAATGACTTAGTAAGAATCATCCAAGAAGTTACAAAAAAGTTTGCCCTGAGTGCATTAGCTTCAAACTTCTTTGCCTCAATCGTACGCAACAGGAGATTGAATTTATTTCCCGAAATTTACGAAGAATTTTCTCGCTTGGTGAAGCAGCAAAAAAATATTTTAGAGGTAGAAGTAATCTCTGCAGTGAAGCCTGAAAAATCCCACATCTCACGCATTAAAATCCTCATCGAAAAAAAATATCCCGGCAAAGTAATTTTTGTCAGAGAGACCATTCAAACGAAAATTTTGGGTGGGTTCCAAGTTAAAATTGGCTCCGAAATCATCGATGCCAGCCTCAAAAATAAACTAAATAGCATCGGCAAAGAATGCCTCGCCGCCGTTAGTTAATTTTCATTTTCAGCAATCCAAATCAGAGCAAATCATGGAATTTAGAGTCGAAGAATTTTCCAATATTCTACAAAAAACTGTTGAGAATTTTCATTCTTCAGCAGAGCTGCAAGAGGTTGGTGAGGTTGTAAAAGTTGGTGACGGTATTGCCAAAGTTTACGGTCTAGACAATGTTCAAGTTGGTGAGCTTGTTGAATTTGATTCTGGTGTTAAGGGCATGGCTCTTAACCTTGAAACTGACAATGTTGGGGTCGTAGTTTTTGGGGATAGTCAAAAAATTAAAGAAGGTTCGAATGTCAAAAGAACTGGAAAAATCGTTGAGGTTCCGGTTGGAAAAGGTTTGCTCGGCCGCGTAGTTGATGCGCTCGGTAATCCAATTGATGGTAAGGGCGCTTTACAAAATGTTGAAACTCGTCGCGTAGAAATTAAAGCCCCAGGAATCATTGCTCGTCAGTCAGTGTCGGAGCCAATGCAAACCGGCATTAAAGCAATCGACAGCTTGATCCCAATTGGTCGTGGTCAACGTGAGTTAATCATTGGCGATCGTCAAACTGGTAAAACTGCCATTGTTCTCGACACTTTCATCAATCAAGCGAAAGCTCACGAGGAAAATGACGAGAAGAAAAAACTTTACTGCATCTACGTTGCCATTGGTCAAAAGCGTTCAACGGTAGCGCAAATTGTTAAAACTTTGGAAGATGCTGGGGCGATGAAATATTCCGTGATCGTTTCCGCCACTGCCTCCGAAGCCGCAGCATTACAGTTTTTTGCTCCTTACACTGGTTGTACAATTGGTGAATATTTCCGTGACAATGGCATGCATGCCTTAGTTGCTTACGATGACCTCAGTAAGCACGCAGTTTCTTACCGCGAAATGTCACTACTTCTTCGTCGCCCACCTGGACGCGAAGCCTACCCAGGAGACGTTTTCTACGTTCACTCACGCCTGCTTGAACGAGCAGCAAAAATGTCTGATGCCATGGGCGGTGGGTCGCTAACTGCACTTCCAATCATCGAAACACAAGCTGGTGACGTCTCTGCCTACATCCCAACCAACGTAATTTCAATTACTGACGGACAAATTTTCTTAGAAACAGAGTTGTTTTACAAAGGAATCAAACCAGCTGTGAATGTTGGATTGTCTGTGTCCCGTGTGGGTTCAGCAGCTCAGACTAAAGCGATGAAACAAGTTGCAGGAACGATTAAACTAGATTTGGCGCAGTTTCGTGAGCTTGAAGCATTCGCACAATTTGGTTCCGATCTTGATGCGGCAACTCAAAAATTGCTCGACAAAGGTCGTAAATTGACTGAGCTCCTCAAGCAAAATCAATATTCTCCAATGGGCTTTGAGGAGCAAGTCGCCTCAATCTACCTAGGTGTGAAAGGCTATTTGGACAAAGTCCCAACTAAGGAAGTCGTAAAATTTGAAAAAGATTTTTTACGTAAACTCCACTCCTCCAATCCAGAAATTCTCTCTTCGATTAAAACGGAGCAAAAAATTACCGACGAAACCGAGGTTAAACTTAAAAAAGTAATCGAAGAATTTTTGTCAGTCTTTTTAAATCATGCCCCATCCTCACGCTTTGACCATGCTGGCCTGTCAGACCGCCTAGCTCACGACAAGAATTAATCTAATCTCGTTGCAATGGCGAATTTAAAAATCCTCAAAACCAGAATTAGATCAGTTAAGTCTACTCAAAAAATGACCAAGGCCATGAAGATGGTTGCGGCTTCGCGTTTAAAGCGTGCAAAGCAAATGGTTGAGGCTTCGCGCCCTTACGCTGAGAGAATTCAAGAAATGGTTTCCAGCCTTGCTTCGAACGTCTCGGTTCGCGGAAATTTAAATGAAAAATTTCCTCTTCTCACTGGTAGAGGAAAAGGAGAAACTCATCTGATTGTAGTTTTCTCTTCTGATCGTGGTCTTTGTGGTGGCTTAAATGGCGCCACTGTAAAATTTACCAAGCAATATATTCATAACTTGGTTGCTCAGGGTCGCGAGGTAAAAATTTTTTGCGTTGGGAAAAAAGCTTATGAGCAACTCAAATCCACCTACGGTAAGCAAGTCATCGACCACGCCTTTGGTATTTTTAAAGGTGTAGTTGATTACAAAATTGCTCAAGATTTATCGGAAAAGATTATTTCATTATTCAATCAAGATCAGTTCGACATCTGTGAAGTTATTTACAGCAAGTTCAAGTCGGCAATTTCTCAAGAGCAGGTCTCTAAGCAGCTGATTCCTGCACAAATTTCATTTGATGCCAGTGAGTCCAGTCTAGAATCGCCAATGAATTACGAGCTTGGTGAGGAGGAGGTTTTGTCAGAACTTTTGCCAAAAAACCTGACGATGCAAATCTACAATGAGCTGCTTGAAAATAGCGCTTCTGAACAAGGAGCTAGGATGGCTGCAATGGAAGCAGCAAGCAATAATGCCGGCAAAATGATCAAAAATTTAACGCTGATTTACAACAGAACTAGGCAGGCAAACATTACCAAAGAATTGATCGACATCATCTCGGGCGCCAATGTTGCGTAAGAGTCTCCGCAAAACCTCTAAAACAAATAAACTCCAATGAATATTCACGAATACCAAGCCAAAGGTCTGTTGAAAAAATTTGGCGTTGCCGTTCCAGAAGGTCATCCTGCATTTTCTGTGCCAGAAGCAGTTGAAGGGGCAAAAGCGCTAGAGGCGGCTGGTCATAAAGTTTTTGTTGTGAAGGCTCAAATTCATGCTGGTGGTCGCGGTAAGGCCGGCGGAGTTAAGGTTGTTAAATCAACTGAGGAAGTGAAGGAAAAGGCTGTGCAGATGCTTGGCATGACAATGGTCACACATCAAACCGGACCAGAAGGGAGGGTTGTTAAAAAACTTTACATCGAAGCTGGTTCTAACATCAAAAAGGAATATTACCTCTCAGCAGTAGTTGACCGTAAAAGCAAGGCAATCGTCTTCATGGCTTCAACCGAAGGTGGCGTGGAAATCGAAGAGGTTGCAGAAAAACACCCAGAAAAAATTATTTCTGTAAAAGTTGATGTTGCTTGCGGAATTCAAGCCTGTCACGCACGTAAACTTGGCTTTGCGCTTGGGTTTAAAGGCGATCTTCTTAAAAAATTCTCTCAGTTAATTTTCTCTCTCTACAAGGCATTCAACGCAACTGACGCTTCTCAAATCGAAATTAATCCTTTGGTTGAAACCATGGAAGGCGACATCGTTGCTCTCGATGCCAAAATTAATTTCGATGACAACGCCCTTCATCGTCACGATGAAATCAAAGAATTGCGCGATCTTGATGAAGAAGAGCCGCTCGAAATCGAAGCCTCAAAATACGATCTAAACTACATTAAGATGGATGGTAAAATTGGCTGCATGGTTAATGGCGCCGGCCTTGCAATGGCAACGATGGACATCATTCAGCTTTACGGATCATCTCCGGCAAACTTTCTTGATGTTGGTGGCGGAGCCACTCGCGAAAAAGTTACCGCAGCTTTCAAAATTATCCTTTCCGACTCCAACGTAAAAGGCATTCTGGTAAATATTTTCGGCGGCATCATGCGTTGCGACATCATTGCCAACGGCATTATTGAAGCAGCAAAAGAAGTTCATCTCAGCGTTCCTTTGGTGGTTCGTCTCGAGGGCACCAATGTTGAGTTGGGCAAGGAAATCATTGCCAAATCTGGTCTTGCAGTGATCTCAGCAAATGATTTGTCTGATGCTGCAGAAAAAATTGTTAAAGCAGTAAAAGCCGCAGAAATTTCTTCTTAAAGCTGCATTCCTAATCCAATTCAATAAATTCATGTCCGTCCTCATTAACAAAAATACCAAAGTTATCTGCCAAGGCTTTACTGGATCTCAAGGCACCTTCCACTCCGAGCAAGCAATTGCTTACGGAACAAAAATGGTCGGCGGAGTTACTCCTGGAAAAGGCGGTGACCAGCATTTGGGTCTACCAGTTTTCGACACCGTTTACGATGCTCGACGCAAAACTGATTGTAATGCGTCAGTAATTTATGTCCCACCTCCATTCGCTGCCGATGCTATTCTGGAAGCGATTGATGCTGAAATTGAGCTCATTGTCTGCATCACCGAAGGTATTCCTGTGCTTGACATGGTGAGAGTAAGAAAAGCTTTGCTTGGCTCTAATTCTAGACTCATCGGACCAAATTGCCCAGGCGTCATTACCCCAGGTGAATGTAAAATTGGCATCATGCCTGGTCACATTCATCAACGTGGCACGGTTGGAATTGTTTCGCGCTCCGGAACGCTAACCTACGAAGCGGTTCACCAAACAACCAAGGCTGGACTTGGTCAAACCACTTGTATCGGCATCGGTGGCGATCCAGTTAACGGAACTAATTTTATTGATTGTTTGGGCATGTTTTTGTCTGACCCAGAAACCCAATCCATGATCATGATTGGAGAAATTGGCGGAACTGACGAAGAAGAAGCTGCGGAATTTTTAAAACTTGAAGCGAGGAAAGGTCGTAAAAAACCAACTGTTGGTTTCATTGCTGGCCGTACCGCTCCAGAAGGACGTCGCATGGGTCATGCCGGTGCAATTATTTCTGGTGGAAAAGGTGGCGCAGAAGGAAAAATTGACGCCCTCAGATCAGCCGGAGTTTCTGTTGCTGAAAGCCCTGCAGCGCTTGGCGAAACGATGTTAAACTTACTTAAAACCCTCTAGGGCATCTCTGAAAATTGCTTTTTACGGAAATTTTGTCGTTACCAAATTTTTTCGCGAGCACGTACAAGTAGTACGTTTTCCTGCTCAAAAATTCGGATGCCTAAAAATTTCCCGAAAAAATCTAATTTTTAGAGGCGTCCTCTAATCAATTTTTCGTCTTCACCAACACAGCAATCCCAAATCACCATGAGCGATCGTAAAAAAGCCCTAGAAGCAGCATTGTCACAAATCGACAAACAATTTGGCAAAGGCTCTGCCATGAAATTCGGTCAAAAGCCAGTTCTCGACATTGAAGTAATTCCAAGTGGATCACTCTCTCTCGACATTGCTCTTGGCGTTGGCGGCTATCCTCGCGGAAGAATTATTGAAATTTACGGTCCAGAAAGCTCTGGCAAAACTACACTAACATTACACGCAATTGCTGAAGCGCAAAAAGCCGGTCTTTCCGCCGCCTTCATTGATGCCGAACACGCTTTCGACCCTGCTTACGCAAAAAATCTCGGGATTAATTTGGAAGAGTTAATCATCTCTCAGCCAGACAATGGTGAGGCTGCGCTTGAAATTGCCGACACCCTAATTCGTTCTGGAGCTGTCGATTTAATCGTGGTCGATTCCGTTGCGGCACTAGTTCCTCAGGTTGAGCTAGAAGGCGGCATGGGTGACAATCAAATGGGCTTACAAGCTCGCCTCATGAGCAAAGCCTTGAGAAAACTCACCGCCACAGTTTCGAAAACCAATGCCACCATCATTTTCATCAATCAAATCAGAATGAAAATTGGCGTGATGTTCGGCTCTCCAGAAACTACTTCTGGTGGCAACTCTCTAAAATTTTACGCCTCAGTTAGGTTGGACATCCGCAGAGGAACTGCCATCAAAGATCAAGAGGAAGTTTTGGGCAATGAAACAAGAGTGAAGGTTGTGAAAAATAAAGTAGCCCCACCTTTCAAAACCGCTGATTTTGAAATCATTTACGGCGAAGGAATTTCTCGTATTGGCGAGGTAATTGAACTCGCTGTTAAGCATGAAGTCCTCGAGAAATCTGGCTCTTGGTACGCTTACAAAGGGGCTAAAATCGGACAAGGAAAGGAGAACACCAAAAATTATCTCAAAGAAAATCCAAAGGTTTCTGAAGAAATAGAGAGTGCAGTTCGTGAAAAACTCGGCGTGGCTAAAAGTAACAAAAAAGCTGCCGCAGTTAAAGAAGAAAAGTCATCTGAAGTTCCTGAAAAAAAACGTAAAGCAGATTTGGCTTAGAGGCGCTCTAGAGTTAGCCTCTCGGATATTTTCTCTCCCCATTCTTCGATTAGCCGAAAGTGAGTGGAGAGAAAATCTACTCAGCAACATTCCCGCCGGAAATAATCACTAAAAATTTCTGGTTTTTTAGCTCGGGATTATTTTTCAAAAACTGCGCAACTCCTGCAATGGCGAGTCCAGGAGTTAGCTCCACTCTCTGCTCCAAAACTTCACACAGTTTTTTTTGCCACAGAATTATCTCCTCCTCAGAAATTTCTAAAATTCCTGCAAGTTTTTTTAGATGAAAAAAAGACTGCTCCATCACCGCTAGAGTCCTAGCCCCATCGGCAACCGTATTTGGTGAATCGTCGAAGGAAAAAATCTTTCCTTCACGCACAGAGCGCGCTACATCATTGGCATTTAACGGTTCGCAAGCAAAAACTTTTGCCTGCGGAGCAAGTCCACTAGCTGCTAAAAACGATCCAGAAACCAATCCTCCTCCTCCGCATGGCGCAAAAATCGCGTCAATTTTTATCCCCATTTTGTTAATTTCTTGCAGCGCCTCAAAAGCGGCGGTGCCTTGTCCGGCAATGACCTCATCGCCATCGGAAGGGTGAATAAAAAAATAACCCTCCTTTTGTTTTTCCTCAGCGCTCCTATTGGCATCGATTCTTTTTTCACACAAAATTACTTCCGCCCCCAAAGCCCTACTCGCTGCAACTTTGAAAGGCGAAGCATTCGCTGCCATGTAAATCAGGGCAGGAATTCCAAATTGTTTACAAACAAAAGCGATTCCTTGCGCATGATTGCCAGAGCTTTGTGCAACAACTTTTTCGGGGAATTTTTTATGTTTTTCTTTGTATGCCAAAATCGCGTTAAAGGCGCCGCGAGCCTTGAAAGACTTAGTCTCTTGCAGATTTTCCATTTTGAAAAAAATCTGCGCGCCTAATTCTTCATTTAGTTTTTGGCTAGAAATTACCGGAGTATTTTTGATGTAATTTTTGATTCGAGCATGTGCCGCTAGAACATCGTCAAAAGTGAGCATCCCTTCGCAGTATTTTTTAGTTTCGGATTTCAGCATGCTTAGTTGGAGTAAAATTTATTCAGGAAGAGGTCAGCTTTTTCAGAAAATAATTCGCCGATTAATTTAGAAATTTTTTCATTAATTTTTGCTGCCGCTAAAAGCTCTTCTGTGCTGAACTTTCCAAGCACGTAATCTGCAGTAGAAAAATTTTTATTTTCTGGACGACCAACGCCAAGACGCAGGCGCATGTAGTCTTTGCCAATTATTTCATCGATTGATTTAAGTCCGTTGTGACCAGCATTTCCGCCGCCAATTTTTACCTTCACTTTTCCAAAATCTAAATCGACCTCGTCGTGCAAAACTAAAATATTTTTTGGCTCAATTTTAAAAAAAGTTGCTGCCTCAGAAATGGCGATGCCAGAGTTATTCATGAATGTTTGTGGCTTCAATGCGAGAATTTTTTTACCAGAAATTTCTCCAGCAAAAACTTCGCTTTTAAATTTTTTTGATTGCCCGTGTAAATTGTGATCCTTGACGATTTGATCAAACAGCAAGAAGCCAAAATTATGGCGCGTGAGCTCATATTCCTGACCAATATTTCCGAGTCCGACTAGTAAGCGCATACTTTAAACATTCTCCTCGAAAGCTTTCATGCAAAAAAAATCTTTAAAAAATCTTTTCGCTGCAATTTTTTTTATTAGCGTTTCATGCGCTGGCGTCAAAGATCCGCACATTCTTTCTCATCTTAAAAATGTCCAAGTCTTTGAAAGGCAAGATCACAAATTCTGCGATTCTTTGAAGTTGAATTTTGACAAAAGTGACAATTTGAAAAGTGGTCTCTATTGGCGCTGCCGCTTGTCGCTCGCTAAATACAGGCTCTACACCGATTCGCGCCTACCAGAGCAAGCTAAGCACAATTTAGAAATTAGCGACTTAGTCACTAAAATTTCTCTAAAACTTTCTGAGACGCCGGAGTCAATGCTGTTGCGAGAAAATAAAAAAATTGACAGCCGCCAGCATCGTCAATGTTTAGTGATGGGATTTGAAATTGAGACTGAAGACCAAACAAAAATTGATGATTATTTTGCCTGTCGCAAGGCGTTGATTGAGGACCAGCGCCTCGTTCCGCCATTTGGAAATATTGATTATTTGAAGCATTCAAACCGCTTCTACGATCTTGGATTTGTAATTGATCAGCGTGTTGATGTGGAAATTTCTCGCTACAATGAAGCGAAAAAAAATTACCCGACCTGCATTAAATTTAATCTAAAAAATATAAATTTTAAAAATTGCGTTGCCGCACAAGACCGCTCACGCCAATGCTTTGCAGAGATAGATAAAAAGAAATTTAAAAAAGAAGCGGAGGAAAAAATTACTTGTCAGAAGCAATCCTACATCGAATTTCCCGACAATTTTTTGAAAGAAGATGATCTCGTTAAAGCTGACATTAGCCGAATGAAAGCTAGTTCTGATTACTACAACCAGCGCAGTTTTGCATCATTGGGGATCGATGGAACGCAGTTCGATGCGGATAAAAAAAGAGTGCAGGAAGATGAGTTGGAGAGGCAAAAAAAAGCGGAGCAAAACATCAATTCCAAAGATGGTCTTTACAGTAAGTTCGAGCTGACCAAACTGCGCCAAAAATATATTTTCTCATGCCAGAAAGAAGCCAACACAAGGATTGAGCGCTATTCTGACGATCTAAAAATATCTTGCGAAGACCAAGCAAAATTTGAGTTAGTCGGAGAAATCTAAAGCGTGTCTTTAAATTTTTTGCCTCAGACCGCGAGCTATTTTACCCAGATGACGAGGTAAAATTTTCTCCAGATACGTAGTTATCTGGAACAATTTTACCGAAATCAGATGCGTCAAAAGAGCCGT
>CANMEW010000013.1 GCA_947496905.1 Rickettsiales bacterium
AAACCTTTTTTAGAAAGGTATGTAGTGATAGCTGCTGTTAGGGTAGTTTTACCATGATCTACGTGTCCAATGGTACCAATATTTACGTGCGGCTTATTGCGCTGAAAAGTTTGTTTGGTCATAAGTTAGTTAAAGTGGTTGATTCCAAAAATTCCTGAGAACTGCTTTGAAACTGATCCTGAATCTCTTTTGACATCAAGTGGATACTGCTTTTTGGGGAAGACTTCTAACTTCAATAAAAAACTATCTGCCCGATAATTGGGATGGGAAGATAATTTTGCAAGCACATAAAACAGAGCGGCAAACAGAGGTGAAAAACTTTCATCCAAATATTGTAGAACCTATTCTGACATGTGTTGCCCCTAGCGCCACAGCCTCTTCAAAATCAGAGCTCATTCCCATAGATAAGTTTTTTAAATTATTTTTTTCTGCCAATTTTACCAAGAACGCAAAATAAGGTGACGCCTCTTCATTAGACGGCGGAACGCCCATTAAGCCGGACACATTTAACTCGCATTCATCGCGACAAAATTTTACAAAATCCTCTACTTCACTAGGCGCAATTCAGCTTTTTTGCACCTCCTCGCCAACATTAACTTGAATAAAAATTTCAGGATTTTTTCTCTGCTTCTGCACTTCTTTTTTTATTACAAGAGCTAGCTTCTTGCTATCTACAGTCTGAATACAATCAAACAACTCAACTACTTCTGCAGCTTTGTTACTTTGCAGATGACCAATGAAATGAAGCTGTATTTCGGGGAAATTTTTTTTGATTTCCAACCACTTTTCCTTCGCTTCTTTGACATAATTTTCCCCAAAAATCTTACACCCAGAAGCAATTGCCTCAATAATTTTTTCGCTAGAAGAAGATTTTGAAACTGCCACCAGATTAACGCCTGAGGCCTCTCTCCCATAGATCTTGCAAGTCTCTCTTAGTTTAAATGAGATATTCTCAATTTTACTTTTCATGAATCAAAAAATTTTATTTGAGATAAAAAAATTCACCGGTTCACCAGTTTTTTTTACTGATCGCAGCAAAATTTTAAACATAGGAAAGGTCATAAAAACTTTACCAAAAAATACTATCATCATCATTCGCGAATATGATTTGGATACTAACTCTCGCGAGATTTTTGCTAAAAAAATTATTTCCGTTGCAAGAGATCAAGCCTTAAAAACATTGGTTGGGAAAGACTTCTCTCTAGCAAGAAAAATTAAAGCTGACGGAGTGCATTTTTCTGACCTCGACACATTGCCTCTGCAATTTTTTCGAAAAAAATCTTTCCCGAAAAAATTCATTTTTAGCTTTTCCTGTCATGATGAAAAATCATTTTTAAAATGGAGGAAGTTAAGTCCAAATTTACTTTTTATTTCACCAATTTTTCCAACCACTAGTCATGTTAATGCAAAAGTTTTTGGCCTAAAAAATTTGGCAAAATTTGTTGCAAAAAATATGAACTCTGACGCCTCACCTTCGCCAATTTATGCCCTAGGCGGAATTAACTCAGCCAATCTACAATCAATCAGAAAGCTTGGCATTACAGGCTTTGGAGCAATTAATTTTTTTAAAAATTTATGAAAATAACCCCAGTAATTCTTTCTGGCGGCTCTGGTACAAGGCTCTGGCCAATTTCACGCAACTTAAATCCAAAACAATTTTTGGATTTTTTTGGTGAATATTCCTTGTTTCAACAAGCTGTTTTACGCGTTAAGAATTCTAATTATTTTTACCACCCAATCATTGTTTGTAACGATGAACACCGCTTTATGGCGGCAGATGGTTTGCAGAAAATTAATATCACTCCTGGGTCAATTATTTTGGAATCACAAGGAAGAAATACCGCTCCAGCAATTGCCGTTGCTGCACTGAATGTGATCGAAACCACAGCTCAGGAGGAGGATGTAATTTTGGTAATGCCTTCAGACCACATTATCCGCGATGAGGAGAATTTTATTTCTCAAGTCAGAAAGGCATTTGAGGCTGCAAAGGATGGCTACTTAATCACCTTTGGAGTCGTACCAAACAGCGCTGAAACCGGCTACGGCTACATCAAAAAAAATGCCAAGCTTGCGAAATTTGAGGAGATTTTTTCTGTCGAAAAATTCATTGAAAAACCACAAAAAAATGTCGCTGAAAACTTCGTCAAAAGTGGAGAATATTTATGGAATAGTGGAATTTTTATGTTTCGCGCCTCCGCTTATTTAAAGGCCTTACAGCAATTCCAAAATGAAATATTCACTCACTGTCGCGATTCCTACAGTAAAAAAATAAGCGACTTAGATTTTACTCGTCTTGCCGCCGCAGATTTCGAAAAATGCCAGAATATTTCCGTTGATTATGCAATCATGGAAAAGGCTGAAAAAGTTGTCGTGATGCCCATTAACGTGGGTTGGTCTGATGTTGGATCGTGGCAAGCAATCGCCGAAACGACTCCCAAAGATGAGAATCAAAATAGCCTCATTGGCGATGTTGTCACACTCAAAACCAACAATTGTTACATCAATTCGCGCAATGGTTTAGTTGCCACAATTGGCGTTGAGAACTTAATTGTAATCGCACTCAAAGATGTCGTTCTGATCGCCAATAAAAATAATTCCCAAGACGTAAAAGAACTGTTTGAGATGCTTAAAAAACTTAAGAGAGACGAGTGTTCATCTCACACCAAAGTGTTGCGTCCATGGGGTAGTTTTGAAACCATCGACATTGCAGATCGCTTCAAAGTGAAGAGAATCACCGTTAAACCCAACTCATCGCTTTCTTTGCAAATGCATAATCATCGCGCTGAGCATTGGGTTGTGGTGAAGGGCGTAGCTCACGTAACTTGCGATGACAAGGAGTTTGTGATGAATGAGGATGAGTCGACTTACATTCCGATTGGAAAAAAACACCGACTCGAGAATAAGGGAGAAACTCAACTAGAATTGATCGAGGTGCAAACAGGAGGCTATTTGGGAGAAGATGACATCATTAGATTCAGCGACATTTACGGACGAGGATAAATTTTGATGCAGGTTTTTTGGATAATTTTTCAGCAGGAAATTCTACTTTCTTTTCGACATCTCGGAAAAATTTTAGCAAATTTTTTGTTCTTCCTAATTTCAATTTCGGTTTTCTCCCTCACCTCAGAAGATCAAATAATTCAAGGCTTCACACCGATTCACTCAATTACAATAATTTGGATTTCTCTTCTTTTTTGCTCAATTTTTTCTGCAGCAGAATTTTTAAAAAAAGATTTCGACGATGGAGCAATTGAGCAGGCACTAGTCTCCTGCGAAAATTTTGAAATTTTTGTACTAGCAAAAATGTTGGCAAATTGGTTAGCTTGCTGCCTTCCAATTTTAATTTTTATCCCCCTCATCTTACTCGCCAATCACGCCAATCAAAGCCTGATCGCCAATTCAACAATTCTAATTTTTCTAGCCAGCCTCATCATCAATTTCATTTGCACCTTTTGCGGAAGCCTGTCCGTTCTTGGAAGTGCGGCACCAATCATCGCGGTCATCGCCATGCCACTAATTATTCCGATCATCCTTGTCGCCTATGCGGGGCTGCTCGGAGAAAATTTCCAAACCAGTTTTAGAATTCTACTCGGACTCTCCGTTTTTATTGGCTCAATCTCTGTTTTCGCTTCAGCAAAAATTATCAAAATCGCCGCGGATTGAGTGCGACGCATAAAAAAACCCGCCTACAATTAATTTGCAGACGGGCTTACTGAAAAACGTTTTGTGGTGATTCTGGCTATTTTCTGTCGCCAAAGAAGCGAAGCATCATTAGGAAGAGATTGATGAAATCCATGTAGAGATTCAAAGCTCCCAAGACTGCCATTTTAGCAACCATTTCGCTGTTACCGGCAAAGTGATAGTAAGTTTGTTTAATCCTTTGAGTGTCGTAAGCGGTGAGACCGATGAAGATGAATACGCCAATGACGGACAGAGCAAATTCTAGAGCAGAACTTTTGAGAAAAATGTTAACCAGAGATGCAATCATCAGGCCAATTAATCCCATGATCAGGAACGATCCTAGACCACTTAAATCTTTTTTAGTGGTGTATCCGTAAAGACTCATCGCACCAAAAACTGACGACGTGATGAAGAAGATTCTAGCGACACTTGTTCCAGTGTAGATTACAAAGATTGAGGCTAGAGAAAGGCCCATCAGGCCCGAATAAATCCACAAATAAGTCTTTGCTTTTTCTGCCGAGATTGATTGCAGCTTGTAACTGAAAAAAAATACAAAACCAAGAGGTGCAAGCATCACCACCCAAGCCAAGGGTGTGCCGAAAAATAGCGACATTAATGCCGGAGAGTTAGCTACTAAAAATGCGACTGCCCCAGAAATTCCGAGAGCGATTGCCATGAAGTTGTAAACCTTAACCATGTAGGCTCTAAGGCTAGCATCGTAAGTTGATGTTCTTGATGCCGCAGATGCAAAGGAAGCTGTTTTATTGTGAAAGTCCGACATTTGAAACCTCGTTGGGATTTAAATTAATGAGTGGGGAAGTGGATGAAAGGCTTGCTTAACCTATTCAGCTTCAAAAAGTTGAATGGCTTTATTCGAAATATTTTATGCGGACTTGGTAGTGCCAAGCCCTGCTGAATCTGATTGGAGAAGTTGATCTTTCTAAAAAATAAATCTATTGCGGATGTGCAGATTTATTCTGTGGGTAGCAATTCGATCAGCACCACATTTGAACGTGAGTTCGAATGTGATTAGGAAATGTACGCCCGCAGGATTTAGTTTTGCCAATCATTTTTTCAAGAATGAAAAATCACTCTCCCACAAAAAAAATTATTGCCATCACTGGATTAATGGGCGTTGGGAAAACTACCATCGGCTCTAAATTAGCAAAAAAATTGCAGTATTATTTCATTGATTGCGACCAGGAAATTGAGGATCGCGAGCATAAATCAATCAAAGAAATTTTTGCTCAAAATGGCGAAAAATATTTTCGTGGAGTCGAGAAAGAAGTTATTCAAGCGATAACTTCTCGCGATGAAGAAATCGTGCTTTCCCTTGGTGGTGGGGCGTTCATGGATGACGAAGCTAGAAAAATTTTAAGAGAAAAAGCTCTTACAATTTGGTTCCACGCTCCAATCGAAAAAATTTTGCAACGCATTGGAAATAAAAATACCCGCCCACTTCTAGACCAAAAAGACAAGAGAATAATTTTGGAAGACTTAGCTAAGCAGCGCTATCCAATCTACGCAGAAGCCGATTTAAAGTTTGATACCAACAACGAAAATCACGATGCGATCATCGCAAAAATAATCGAAACCATTAATGCAAAATAAAATTTCCGTAAATCTTGGGCAAAGAAGTTACGACATCATCATCGAGAAAAATGCGAGCGAGTATTTGCCAGAATTTTTGGGTACAAAAAATTACAGCAAAATTTTTATTATCACCGACGAAACCATTGCCGCCCTGCATCTAACGAAGCTTGAACAGGTTTTTAAAAAAACGAAATTCGTCGAAATAAATGCTCCAAAAATTATAAAAATTAAAGCAGGTGAGCAGGCAAAATCTTTTCAATTTTTAGAAAAAATTTGCGAAGAAATTTTGACGCAGGGGATCGATCGCAAGTCTCTGATCGTGGCTTTTGGTGGTGGCGTAGTTGGAGATTTAGCAGGGTTCATCGCTTCAATTTTACTGCGTGGCATCGACTTCATTCAAATTCCAACAACACTTCTTGCTGCAGTGGACAGCTCTGTCGGTGGCAAAACCGCAATTAACAGCATCTCGGGGAAAAACTTGGTTGGCAGCTTTTACCAACCACAATTAGTAATTTGTGATTTGAATTTTTTAAAAACTTTACCTCAGCGCGAAGTGATGTCTGGCTATGCAGAAGTAGTAAAATACGGATTTAGTTGCGACAAAGAATTTTTTGAATTTCTGGAAAAAAATTATTCGAAAATTTCTGAGTTTGATGAGGAGGTTCTAAAAAAAATCATCACGCGCTCTTGTGAAATTAAAGCTGCGATAGTGGGTCGTGACGAGAGGGAATCTGGGGAGAGGGCGCTGCTAAATTTTGGTCACACTTTTGGACATATTTTTGAAACCGAGACCGGCTATTCCGACGAAATTCTGCATGGTGAAGCTGTTGCTTTAGGGATGTTGATGGCAGCAAAAATGTCGCAGAATTTTCACATGATTTCTGAAAATGATTTCATGCGTATCAAAAATCACTTAGAGAGTGCTGGCTTTACAACCGATCCAAAAAAAATTCGTAAAAACTGGGATGAGAAAAATTTGACCAGCCATCTGCTGAAGGACAAGAAAAATGAGAATGAAAACCTGACCTTCATTCTACTAAAAAAAATTGGCGACGCGGTAATTTTGAAAGCGGTTGAAATGGAAAATTTTAAGAAAGTTTTACGTGAATTTTGCGACCCAACTCCGCTTAAATTTTAAAAAATACCAAACGCAAATCCTTAGAAATAATCGCCGGTTTTTTTGTTGTTGATCTCAGTTTTTTCTCAAGGCTTCTTAAATCGCGCCAAGCCTTGGCATTCTCGCCCTTTTCTTCACCGGAATATTGAGTCATTTGCATGCGGTCAATGTAGATGCCGGAAAATCCCGCTTTTCTAATTTCATCAAGAAATTTTTCAAAACTCAGTTTCGCTATTTTTTCCTGCCAAACCGCACTTTCTCTTCCGGCAATTACTGGGTAAGACCAGCGTAAATTTTTTGAATGCAGGTAAGCAGAAAGTAGTCCGTAGTCATCTCCCTGCTCAGGAAAACCGTAGACTGGCAGAATAAAAATCGCTGACCCTTGCGGCAAAGACTCCTCGACTTTCCGCACAAATTCCTTATCGCTGCGGAATTTATTTCTCATTTGCTCAGTTTGAATTGAGGACGCGGAGACAACTCCCACCTGATCAAACAATGCCAAAAACACGATTACTAAAATCAGAATTTTCGAGAAAACTTTTTGGTTAAAAATTTCTTTCTCCGAAATTTTATCAAAAATTATTGCCACTGCGGACAGTGAAAAAAATGCAATAAAAACACAAAATCTCGCATGGCTACGGAGCATTGGAAAAGAGATTGCAATCAGCATTACCAAGCCACCAACCGTAGCGAACAAAACTGACAGCAAGTTCAACCCAGCTAGATCCGAGATCAGGCTTTGGTCTTTTTTTGTCAGAGAAAATTTTGAAATCGCCCTCTGAAAAAAAGAATTTTCCCGCGAATATCCTCCGCAAATCAGCCACAAAATCAAAAATAAAAATCCTGCCGAAATCAAGATTCCTAAACCCTCCGCAGTACCTTCACCCTCACGTGCAAAAGAATCAAAGGCAGCACGAATTCTAGCAAAATAATCGAAATAGTGATTTTCAACCGGCAGAAATAAGTTAACTATTTTTAGTCCGAAGAATTCACTGTGGGCAGCAGATCTTCCGGCAACGCTTGGGTTAAATCCGTATTCTACCTGATTGAGAAGTGCTGGTAGATAAAGATTTAGCAAAGTCCCAAATATTACCGCACAAAGAATGACTGCGGCAAAGCCATTTTTATCAAAAAATTTTCCATTTTTTAAGCCCCGTAGAAGCCAAGCAAAAATAAAAATGATACAGCCGTAAAAAGCGTAATAGACCCCATTCATTGCCGCAAAGCAGCTGATTGCAAGGCTGACTAGAAATAATCGATTTGGCGCTAAGCGGTACTGATTTTTTTGATTGAGAGCGAAGGCAGAAAGCCTGTCGGAAGAAATCCACATAGTGACCATTGCGAGCAGCGGCACAATTGAGTAATTGGACAGAAAAAGATGCCACAGGTTGCGGTCAAAGTGGTAAGGCAAGAATGCGTAGAGAACACTCGCCAAAGTGGCGCTAAAAATTCCAATACCAAAACTGCGCAAAGCCATGAAAGATGAGGCGGAAATGAGTGCGAACGTTAGAATGAAAAAGCTGTTCGCGATCAAAAATGGATTGCGGGAAAAATAGGTAAAAAATTTGATGATCAGCGCATGAAAAAACTCTGCGTGAAGCGGAAAATCGTGAAGAAAAAATGTTTGGGTGAAGTGAGGTAGGCCAACAAATTCATTAGTAAAAAACCAACCGCTATCGATGACATTTTTGATTACAAAAAAAATGAATAAGGCGTCGTCGTTGTTATTACTAAAGATTGGCTGAGTAAGATCAATTTTCCAAAGTTGGAAAATGGTCAAAAAGGCTAGTATTGGCAATAGTGTGGCCAAAAAGTAGGGCAAACAATTTTTTAATGATTTCATCAAGAGTTCAATTTTTTGTAAATTATCACAGCATCACCTTTATCAATTTTCATCCTAGCGTGGATGTGGTAATGCTTGGTAAGGAGCATTTGCAAATCACCCACCTCTTCAACTGACATAAGCTTAAAATTTTCTTTATACCTCGACGGTATTAAAATTACCCACTCTTTCCCTGCAGATTTTATCACCTCATGGATACCTTGTAAATCTTCTTCGTAAAACATGTGACGGATGTTAACCATGTTTAGCGGCGATTTGGCGCGAAGCTCAAGTGAGAAAAAATATTCTTTATCACTTAAATCTAGCAGCAAAATATCGTCACGAGCAAAGGATGAGTCAGCGTTAATATGCTGTTTTATGAAGTCTGATTCTAGCGCCCAATCGGGTTTAGATTTGCGAGATTCTGCTGAAAATTTCTGAATAATAAATTTCTCTTTCAGATCCGGGCTACTGAATAAATTAAACCAAAAAGCTGATGAGAGGTACGAAATAAAAAGCAGTGGCAAGGAAAATAAAAATAACCCTGTGCGGTTTTTTGGTAGAAAGTAGGTCAAATCTTCTTTGGAAAAATTTTTACAAAATTTATCCGCAAAAATAGTGAGTAGAATTATTGCTGGATAAGCGCAGTGAGAAATATTATGGTCGTGACTTCTACCTAAAAAATAGGTGAATAGCCCTACTCCGAGGACGGTTGCGGCAAGTGCAGAGCTATTTTGTAGAGTGAACTGCCTTGTCACAAAATTATTGATCCCCGTAACGAGTCCGATGACGTAAACAAAAATCGGCATCCACCAGATCCCCACTGCCTGCATGGGTAGCATCGCATATCCAAAATTAAGAGCTGCAGATTGTCCGTATGTCAACAAAGTTAAGTCTGGCCATTGCCCAGATTTTAAACGCAGGAACAAAAATAATGTTGACCAAACACAGGCTAGAATCCCAAAAGATTGTATCAGGTGCGTAACAACTAATTTGATTCTAAAATCATTTTTTAGTTTTTCGTAACCAGTCATGACAAGCGCAGTTACGAATACCGGGATACCAGTATCTAAATTCCACAAGGTGGCGTAAGAAAAAAATATCAATCCCGCATAATATTTTTTACTCGTAGGATTCCTGAAGAAAAAAAGTAGGAAGCTCAAGAGTAGACATGGGAACAGCAGTCGAATTGATTCATACTGAAACGTAACGGCGCTTTCTTCTGGCCACCAACCAGTAGCAAAAAATTGCACGAAGACAACCGCAATAAATCCGAGTAGGGCAAGTAACTTATTCTGAATGATGCCAAATAAAAAAAGAGCTAAAGATGCAAGCGAGAGCAGCGCGAGGAAATCCAGGGATGCGCTTAGGGTTAGAACGTTTGCTGGAAAGACGTACAGAAATAACTGCATAAAATATGGATGCAGTCCGTAATGACTTTTGGACTCTATGAGCAGCGTTTTTCCTAAATACTCTTGAACTATCGGGTATGTAACGGGGCTAAAATTAGCAGAAAAATCTGCCAACTGCGGATAATAATAATCAAATATTCCGTAGCTCACAACAAACAATGACAGCGCTGCAGAGGTGGTGACAAAAATTAGCGAGATTCTTTTCTCAAATAATTTGCTGCCGAAAACCCCGTAATTAATAACTGCCAAAGCTATCAGTAACCCTAGGGCGAAAACAAAAGATGATGAAAATAACTCTATTTTCTGTAACGATAAATTTAACGGACCATAGGCTGAAACAGTTGCCGCCAAGAAAAATACAACTAGCAGAATGAGGGACAAAACACTGGATCCCAAAATCACCTCTAACCGCCAATTCAACACTCTTTTTCTAGGGCCCGCATTCAAACTTCCCACTTTGATTTCAGAGCTCTCTTGACCAGATTCCGCTGAAGAATTTTTCTCCACAGGTGCAACCATTTGGAAAAAATTTTCAGCTTGAAGTTGGTCAAGAGAGCCAGAAAGCGAGGCAGGAAGCTGGTTCTTACCTAGCGAAGTTTGAATACAGGCTCTAGGGTCTTGAGAGCGACATGATGCGGAGGTCAAATATTTGTTCGAGAACAAAAGTGACAAAAAGAGAATTGCTGAAACTGAAACAATAGAAAAAACATAAGATAAATTCTCCCGCCTCTCCTGCAATAAAAAATCATCTCATTTTTTATTACCCAACTCAGTTGCACCTTCCATCGCAATATTTCTGACTTTCTCCACAGAGGAAGCGTGCGTTAGCGATGGATCATAAAATTTAAAAACAAGAATGCTGGTGATCGCAATAACGAAAATTGCCAAATACACATGTAGTGTGAGCGGAGAATTTCTGACCACATCATCATTTTTCATCCGCATGCGTCGATACATTATTTTATTGCGATTGCGGCCAAATTTCCAATCGGAAATGAAACTGGCAGATAGCCAATTTTTATCTTTTTAAGGAAGTTGAGAATTTGCTTTTTCAGCGGTAGGAATGGCATTAATTTTACCCAATAAAAAAGTGGGTAAGTGTTAATAATGGGAAAAACTTTAATATCCCTGAAGCCTGCAGTTTCGAGCATCACGCGTAGGCTTTGCGGCGAAAAAAGCTGCAGATGTTCGATGTCATAAATCGGAGATTTCTCTCCCAAAAATTTATTGACCACCCCGCGAAAATTATGCGCTACCACAAAAAATCTACCGCCATTTTTCAGCAAAAAATTCACATCTCGACTTAACTGTAGCGGGTCAAAAACATGCTCCAAAGTTTGGAAGCAACTGACCAAATCAAATCCACCCTTGGCAAATTGCTCTTTGGCGTAAAAATCTTTGTTAAAAAACCCCTGCTTGATGAATGGTTTTACAGCGTCATGAGCGGTTTCAATTGCAGCACTTGAGGGCTCAATTCCACTCACATTTTTTGCCCCACTTTTTTGCAACTCCAGAAGAAACTCCCCTCCCCCAGTCCCAATATCGAGAGCCGAAGCAATGGCCGATTTCTGCGGCAAATATTTGGCATAAGTTTTGGCGGCGTATCCAGCTTCGATCGAGCTGTCGAATGCCGCATCCTCATATTCTTGATTTGTTACTGACTGAGGCAGCCCAGGATTTGCGTAGATGAGATCGCAGGATTCGCACAAGTAGAGACTCATGTGGAAAGGCTCCGGCTCTTTGCGCGAAGAGAAGCTGAACCTATTTAATTTTTCTGCCTGAAAATTTTCTTTGAGATGAAGGTGGGAACTTTTTTTGTCGCACAAAGAGCATTGGCGCGCCACTAATTCCATTTAACTTCTCCATCTTTTTGTAGATGCTGATCATCAACCTTGCCACGCCTAACTACACTCTTACGAATAAAGTGCGGACGACCCTTCACCTCTTCAAAAATTTTTGCGATATACTCGCCTAAAATACTGATGGCAAAAAGATTCAATGAGCCAAAAAAAGTAACTAAAAGTAATGTAGTTGTGACGCCGTGAGGAGATGATTCTGGAAAAAAATATTTCAGCAAAATTTGCGCCGTCATCAGAGCTCCGGACAAAAACAACATTACCCATCCAAAAGCGCTGAGCATGTTTAGTGGCACGTAGCTGAAGGAGAAAATTCCTTTTTTCGCCCAGCCAATATTTTTAAAAATATTGTTAGTGGTGTGGCCAAATTTCCGCTCAGGACGAATATAATCGACTCCGGTTTGCTTAAAGCCAGCGTAAGCACGAAGCCCTCGCAAAAATAAATCGCGCTCTGGAAAGAGTAGCAAAACCTCAACAACTTTTTTATCCATCAAGGCAAAATCACCGGCATCGACTGGAATCGTAATGTAGGAGAATGCTGCAAAAACACGGTAAAAAAATTTGTAGAAAAATCTCATGTAAAATGGTGCATCGCGACTAATGCGGCGACCGTAAACCACCTCAAAACCCTCTTTCCATTTTTGCAAAAATTGCTCAATCATTTCTGGCGGATCCTGTAAGTCACCATCCATCAGCACGCAACCATTTTTACTCGCTAAATCCATCCCACTTCTGAATGCGGCCTGAGAGCCAAAATTACGCGAATGATTGATGCCAATCACGCGAGAATCACGTTTGGAAATTTCTCGGATTATTTCCTCGCTATTGTCCGGAGAGCAGTCATTCACGAAAATAATTTCGTAATCGAGTTGTAACTTTTGCATCACGTCGGTGATGCGCTGATACATTTCCGGAATAGCTTGCGCATCTTTGTAGCAAGCGATGACTGCCGAAATCGAATGAGCTCTATCTAGGTCATTTAATGGACGCTTGGTTGACCGCTCGCTCGCGTAAGTCTCTAGATTTTCTTTTGTCCAAGCGGTCATCTTATTCAGACCATCTCGAAGAGAAATTTTGGCTTTCCACCCCAAAACTGACAGGGACTTCGATGGGTTGGCGTACCAATTAGCAACGTCCCACTGATGCGCCGGATAGTTAAATTGCGGCTCACCTTCGATTTGATAAATTTCTTTCGAAAGTGCCGCAACCTCTCCAATCGTGGTTTTGACACCTGATCCAATATTAAAAGATTCTCCGTAGAAATTTTGTGGCAAGTTACACGCGGCGTCGATGAAGGCTTCGCAGGCATCGTCGATGTAAATAAAATCTCGTGAAATTTCTGGATTGGTAAAGTCGGAGAATTTCTTTTCCAAACCTCGCAAAACTACTTTCGGGATTAGGCGCGATGAATCTTCGAATGACCCATAAACTGAATAGAGGCGCAGATTTGCAGCCCTCATCCCTTTCTTCTTTCCGTAAAAATAAATTAAATTCGAGATTGTGGCTTTGGTAACGGCATAGTGGCTGTTGGCATTCAGAGACTTATCTTCCGTGGGGGCGTCGGCATCATCACCATATTCAGAAGAGCTGCCAGCATTGATGAAGCAATCCACTCCGCGCTGAAAGCAGGCCGCAAGCAATCGCTCTGTAAAGCTAATGTTAGTTTTGTAAATCAGCTCTACATCATTTTGAAAAGAGTAAGTGCCGTAAGCGATGCAGTTAAAAATAGTTTTTGGCTTTACGCTACTAAGCGTCTCGTTCAAATTTTCTGCAGACAATAAATCGCCATCAAACAGATGCGCTCGATCAATACCTTCTAAGCGCCAACTAGGTAGTTTTGTGCTAGTGCCAAAAACGTCATTGCGAGTTTGAAGCAAAGTACGCAGCAAATTTGCGCCAATAAAACCACTGGCACCAAGAACCAGAATTGGCCCCTTCAGAGTAGCAATTTTCTGTGATAAATTTTGTGTCATGATAGCGCTCTGATGATGGAATCTTTAGTTAAGTCAGACTCGTGGCGATGAAAATTTTGCGATCCGTAAAAGCCAGAAACGTATCCAAGGGCGTGAAGATGTGAGAAAGATTTTACTGCGATGTTTTTCGTAAGAATTTTTGATGCGATCATGCCTCCAATTCCACCTTGCGCCACATGCTCTTCAACAACGCATATTTTTTGATTAGCGATTTCTGTTGCTAAATTTTCTGGAAAATCTGCAGTAAGCGGAAACTCGCAGACTAGCCAAATTGAAGGACGATCTTCACATTTTTCTCGCTTAAAATCTTCCAGCAAATTACTAGCAATTGACCCTGCAACAATCACCACACCCAACTTTCCATCGAGAATTTTTCGCCAGGGGGCATAGGGAATTTCATCAGAAATTTGAGCTAACCCTAGGCGCAAATAGCTAGGTTTTTTCAAGTTAGTAATGCGCTGAATCGTCGCACCAACATCAAAGTCAAAAGCGGGGACAAAGGCATGCATATTTTGTAGAGTCAGAAGTGCGCCATAATCTTCGATTGCATGATGAGTTGCTCCCATCACGCCGTAACCATACCCACCGCCATTCCCAACAATAGTCACCGGCAAATCATGCAAACAAATGTCGTTACGAATTTGCTCAAAAGGTCTAGCATAAACAAATGGCGCAATGCTGTAGCAAAAAACTTGTAAGCCAGTTTTTGCAATTCCGGCGGCGACAGAAATCATGTTTTGCTCGGCAATTCCAGCATTTATAAAATATTTGCCAAGCCTTTCTTGCAAAGGCTCCAATGCTTTAAATCCAATATCTCCAGTTAAAAAAACAAAAGCCTCGCGGTCGAAAGCTCGCATCATTTCTGCGCAAAAAACCTCTCTCACGAATTCTCAATCTCCAATTTTGCCTGCACGTAGAGCTGCTCGCTCAGCGGCAAATAATGCCACTCCATTTTATCCTCCATGAACGAGACCCCATTACCCTTTTTTGTGTTCATCAAAAAAATTTGTGGACGGTTCGATTGTCGTTTTAGTTTTTTTAAATCCTCTTCCTCGTGCCCATTAATCACCTCGATCTCAAAATCAAAATTAGCAAAAATATCTCGCAACCTTTTGACATTCAGTGACGCAATTTCTTGTGTTGAACCAAAGCCCTGCAAGCCATTGCAGTCGACAATTACCGTAACATTTTTTAACTGCTGATGACTAAGAAAAATCAGCGCCTCAAAATTACTGCCCTCCTGCCATTCGCCGTCCGACATCAGGCAGAAAATTCTCTCGTTACGGTTTTTTAATTTATTGCCCAAAGCAACGCCACAAGCCAACCCCAAACCATGCCCTAGACTTCCGGTTGCGAATGGGATTTCTTCAATCCAACTCGCTACAGGATGACCTGCAAGCTTTGTGCGCTCTTTGTGAAAAGTTAAAAGCTGCCCTTCTGAGATTTTACCAATACTCCACAAGGTGATGTAGAAAGCGCCAACTGCATGCCCTTTAGATAAAATAAAACGATCACTGTTTGAAATAATGTGGTGGTGAAGGTAGAGTATGACATCAAGTGCAGAAAGGTTTCCGCCAATGTGACCAACGCCAGCTTCGAAATGCATTTTTAACAAACGCAGTCGCGCTCTTTTTTGCAGATCTGCAAAAGTTTCTGAGATTGGTGGAGAATTTTTGTCGAACATTTAAATCAAATCCGGATCAGTTGCGCCTTCTCCGGGCGCGGTGGGAACTTCGAATTCAAATCCGCTAATGATGTCAATGATGTAGATTCTAGGAATGGAATCGCGGCCAAAGGCGCCTTTCTTCTTTGAGTAAATCAAGTAGCGCCCATTGGGCAGCCATTTCGCACCCTCAACCAAATAAGCGCTGGTCAGTAATTTTTCTCCCTTCCCACTTGGTAGCATTGTTCCAACAAAAAATTTCCCACCCTTAATTTTTGTGAAGGCGATTAACTTACCATCTGGCGACCAAACTGGTTTCGAGTAAGATCCACTTCCAAAGCTGATGCGCTTCACTGAAGAGCCATTGGCATCCATTACGTAAATTTGCTGACCGGCATCGCGGTCGGAAGAGAAGGTAATAAATTTTCCGTCTGGAGAGTAGGATGGAGTAGTGTCGATCGCCGGACTTTTGGTTAATTTTTTTGCTGCATTTCCGGAAATATTCATTTCGTAAATGTCGCTATTCCCGTCAACAATCGCCGAGAGCAGAATGATGTTTGCGTCGGATGGATGAGTGCTTGCAGCGAATGTTGTTCCTCTAAATCCACCGACTTTTTTGCTGCGCAAATTCTTGGTATCGAGCGCAAAAATTTGTGGCTTACCCTCGAAATATCTCAGGTAAAAAATCTCGTCGCGTTTTTTTGAAAAAATTGGCGTCAGAACAAGGTCGCGACCATCGGTTAAAACGCGGTGATTTTCACCGTCAAAATCGATCAGATTAATTTTCTTAATCCGCCTATTTATTGGACCAAATTCAGAAACGTAAACTATTTGCGAAGCGAAGTGCCCAATACTCTCGCCACTGATGACTTTAAAAATTTCATTGGAAATCACGTTGGACATTTTGCGGTAATTGTCGCGCGATGCGGTGTAGAATTTTCCGAATAATTGGCGCTGATCAAGCACGTCCCACATCCTGATGCGCACTTCTAAATTACCATTTGGATCGTAATTAAATTGACCAACAACAATCGCACCGATCCCAGCTTTACCGTATTTTTCAAAATTTGGCAGCGACTCAACGGTGAGATTTTCTTGCACTAAATTATCGTTGAGAGAGGCGGTGGTGGTAAGGTTTGGAGAGGAGGTTTCCATCTGGCCAGCATGTTGAACAATCTCAAAAAGATCGGTTGTTTTTAAATTCCTTCTGATGCGCTCAATAATTTCAAATGTGTCTGCTTTTAAGTGTGGATTTGCTGAGTCGAAACCAAAAAATAAAATTTTAGTTTTCGGAATATCTTCATTTTTAATTGAAAAGGAAACTGCGGCGAAGGACTGCTGGGAAAGGACGAAGAGACCGAAGAGAACAAAAAATAATCGAAGAAATTTCATCTCTACAACGTTTCAATTATGATGTTATTGTTGGTGTAGACGCAAAGATCGGCGGCAATTTTCATCGATTTTTTTACGACTTCTTCTGCAGATAAATTTTTGATTGGAGCTAGAGCCCTAGCAGCTGCAAGCGCGTAATTTCCTCCAGAGCCAATGCCGGTAATTCCGTCTTCTGGCTCAAGAACATCTCCATTTCCAGTTAGAACCAACGAAATATCTTTATCGATCACGATCATCATCGCCTCTAAGCGACGCAGATATTTGTCAGTACGCCAATCCTTCGCCAACTCAACGCAGGCGCGCATTAGCTGATTTGGATGCTGCTCTAATTTTGCCTCTAATCTTTCGAACAATGTGAAGGCATCTGCCGTGGCGCCAGCAAAACCGCCGATGATCGAACCATCGCCTAATTTTCTAATTTTCTTCGCGTTTGATTTTAGCACGGTTGAACCGAGTGAAACTTGACCATCTCCAGCAATTGCAACCTTGCCATCTTTGCGCACGGAAAGGATTGTTGTGCCGTAAAGTTGAAATGGATTTTTATGTTCTAGCATCGGATTTTAAATTTAGTTTAAGCCTCGCGGAGGCGCAGGAATCAAGAATTCCGACGAGTCTATTCACTAATTCAAAAACTCAAGTTGGATGAAAAAAATCACCAGAAATTTAGCCGTAATTTTTTTCCTCGGCATTAGTTCCGGATTGCCAATCGCGCTCATTTTATCCACCCTCAAAGCGCTGTTGCTGGAGAAAGGTTTCGACCTCAAAACCATCGGATTTTTCTCTCTGGTCAGCCTTCCCTACACTCTAAAATTTCTCTTCGCCCCAATCATCGATTCCTGCAAACTACCCTTCCTCACCAAAATTTTAGGACAAAGAAAATCTTGGATCATCCTCAGCCAATTAGTTTTGGCGGTTTTTATTTCTCTTCTTGGTGCGGCTGGAATAGTTGCCAGCGTTAGCTCCGTGGCCATTTTTGCATTTCTGGTTGCCTTCGCCTCTGCTACGCAGGACATCGTGATTGACGGTTACCGCATTGAGTTAATCGAAAAAGAAAATCAGGGAATCGCTGCCAGCGCCTACGTTTACGGCTACCGCATCGGCATGCTAATTTCTGGCGCCGGAGCCTTGATGCTCGCTGAAATTCTTAGTTGGGATGTGGTTTATTTCGTCATGGCCGGACTCATGATTTTATTTTCCGCCTTCACTCTTTTTGCTGACGAAACCAGAAAAAATTGGCAGTCGCAAAGTCATGATTTTCTTTCTTGGTTTAAAAATTCCGTCATCGAACCGCTGAAAGATTTTACTCGTCACAGCCGCTGGTACATCATTCTCGCCTTCGTGATTTTATTTAAATTGGGCGATGCCTTCGCCGGCAATTTAACCTTGCCATTCCTGCTTGAAATTGGTTTCAGCAAAATGGAAATCGCCAGCATCGTCAAAACTTTTGGACTATTTGCGACTTTATTGGGAATTTTTTTTGGCGGGATTTTAGTAAAAAAAATTGGCGTCATGAAAAGCCTGTGGATTGCAGCAGTAGCGCAGATGCTGTCTAACTTAGCCTTCTCTTACTTGTCGCAAATTGGTCACGATGCCAACCTACTTTACGCGGTAATTTTTGTTGAAAATTTTAGCGGTGGCATCGGCGATTCCGTTTTCGTCGCTTACCTAAGCAGCCTTTGCAACATCGCCTTCAGCGCCACGCAATATGCTCTGCTGGTTTCTTTTGCTACGCTGGCGCGCAGTATTTTTGCATCTAGCGCTGGCGTTTTCGCTCAAGCCCTTGGCTGGTACGAATTTTTTATTTTCTCCACTTTCCTCGCCTTGCCCGGACTGCTGTTTTTGTTACTCCTCAATTTCCGCATTCGTCATTAGGGCGCCTCTAAAAATTGCTTTTTTCGGTAATTTCTTCGGGTCGTAGGCTCAAAAAAAATTTCAGATTGCCGAATTTGATTCCTCCATCCAAATTTTTATTTCCTGCAAAGCCCTCTGCGAGTAGACTGATTTGCGGTCGTCTTTTTTAGTTTTTTCTGCAAGCGGAGAAAATAATCCGAAATTTACATTCATCGGCTGGAAGTTAATTCCCTCGTGACCAAGTGTGATGTGATTGAGAAGAGAGCCGATGGCTGTTGAGCTCGTAGGGGTTGAATTTTTTTTGTCAGAAATTTCTTGAGCCG
This sequence comes from Rickettsiales bacterium, assembly GCA_947496905.1. Taxonomy (GTDB): domain Bacteria; phylum Pseudomonadota; class Alphaproteobacteria; order Rickettsiales; family UBA1997; genus UBA2645. Next base: position 18,684 of record CANMEW010000013.1, read on the forward strand.
CAAAAATCCCCGCCAAAAGCCCCATTGCCGCTGATTCAACGTAACCTTCAACACCTGTCACCTGTCCTGCAAAGCTCACATGTGGAAGTTTTTTGAAGCGTAAAAATTCATCAAGTAGCTGCGGCGAGTTGATGAAAGTATTGCGGTGAATGCCACCAAGCCTTGCAAATTCAGCATTCTCCAAGCCGGGAATTTTTCTAAAAATGCGCTGCTGGTCGGCATATTTCATCTTCGTCTGAAAGCCGACAATGTTGTAAATCGTGCCAAGCTTGTTGTCTTGGCGCAGCTGTACCACTGCGTAGGCTTTTTCAAGGCGATCCTTGAACAAAGTATTTTCTGGTGAACGTGGGAAGTGTGGATTGGTCAAGCCAACTGGCTTCATTGGCCCAAAGCGGAGAGTGTCGCGACCGCGCTCTGCCATTACTTCAATTGGCAAGCAGCCATCAAAATAGGGCGTGTCTTTTTCCCACTCTTTGAACTCGGTTTTTTCGGCCGACAACAGGTCGTCAACAAATTCGCAATATTGCTCTTTGTTGAGAGGGCAGTTGATGTAGTCGCTGCCGCTGCCTTTGTCGTAGCGCGACTGAAACCAAGCAATGTTGAAGTCGATCGAATCCTTAAAAATGATTGGCGCAATCGCGTCGAAAAAAGCTAAATGTTCGCAGTTGCTGTGCTTGAGAATTGATTGACTGAGCGCGTCAGAAGTGAGTGGTCCAGTTGCAATGATCCAGCGTTCATCGGGGTTGGCAGGAAGTTCAGAAATTTCTTCGCGAGAGATTGTTACCTTTCCGCTTCGCAAAAGTTCAGTTTCAATAAATTTTGAAAAGCCTTCGCGATCCACGGCCAAAGCAGATCCTGCCGGAATTTTATTGGCATCAGCAGCGCGCATGATTAGCGAATTAAGTTGACGCATCTCCTCGTGAAGCAGGCCAATCGCGGTTGTGACGTCATCGCTGCGCAAAGAGTTGGAGCAAACTAATTCCGCAAAATCCGCAGTACGGTGGGCAAAAGTTTTGCGCGACTCGTTACGCATTTCGAAAATTTTAACTTCAAAGCCGCGCGATGCCAATTGCCATGCCGCTTCAGAACCAGCAAGACCAGCGCCAACAATATTAATTTTTTTGAATTTCATGGATTGATGCTGAGGGAGTTTTTTAGGGAGGTTTCTAAAAAGTCTCGGCGCCGAGACGTTTTAAACTTTTTACTC